>JAEUOG010000020.1 GCA_016790815.1 Dechloromonas sp. | reverse complement strand
AGCGGATGCAGGTTGCCGTCGCCGGCGTGGAAGACGTTGGCGCAGCGCAGGCCGTATTTGGTTTCCATGGCGGCGATGGCCGACAGCATTTCGGCCAGCCGCTTGCGCGGGATCGTTCCGTCCATGCAGTAATAGTCGGGCGTGATGCGGCCGACGGCGGGAAATGCCGCCTTGCGCCCGGCCCAGAAACGCAGGCGCTCGGCTTCGGATTGCGAGACGCGGATGTCGCTGGCTCCGGCGGCGTTCAAAACTTCCGTGACGCGGGCGATTTCCTCGGCGACTTCTTCCGGCGTGCCGTCCGATTCGCAGAGCAAAATCGCCTCGGCGTTCATGTCGTAGCCGGCTTTCACAAACGGCTCGACGGCGGCGGTGGCGGCCTTGTCCATCATTTCCAGACCGGCTGGGATGATGCCGGCGGCGATGATCGCGGCGACGGCATCGCCAGCTTTGGCGACATCGGCGAAGGAGGCCATGACGACTTGCGCCAGTTCGGGCTTGGGCACGAGCTTGACGGTGACCTCGGTGACGACGCCGAGCATGCCTTCCGAGCCGATCATCAGCGCCAGCAGGTCGTAACCGGCGGCATCCGGCGCTTCGGAACCGACTTCGAAAACCTCGCCCTCGATGCTGACGACGCGGATGCGCAGGACGTTGTGGACGGTCAATCCGTATTTGAGGCAATGCACGCCGCCCGAGTTTTCGGCGACGTTGCCGCCCAGCGTGCAGGCGATCTGCGACGAGGGATCGGGCGCGTAATAGAGGCCGAAGGGCGCGGCGGCCTCCGAGACGGCGAGGTTGCGCACACCGGGCTGGACGACGGCGAGACGGGCGGCGCGGTCGACGCGCAGGATTTTGTTGAAACGGGCCAGCGACAGCACGATGCCGTGGGCGTGCGGCATGGCGCCGCCGGACAGCCCCGTGCCGGCACCGCGGGCGACGACCGGCACGCCAAGGCTATGGCAGGTGCGCAGAATGTCGATGACCTGCGCTTCGGTTTCCGGCAGGCAGACGGCGAGCGGCAGTTCGCGGTAGGCGGTGAGGCCGTCGCACTCGTAGGGGCGCAGATCTTCCTCGCCGAGCAGCAGGCAGTGGGCCGGCAGAAGCTGCTGCAGGCGTGCTGAAAGCGCGGCGAGGTCGGGCGTAAAGACGGGCTCTGGTGCGGTCATGGCGATCATTCTACGAGGATGGCGCGAAAGTCGTTCACGTTGGTGCGCGTCGGGCCGGTAACCAGCAAATCGCCAAGCGCCGAGAAATAACCCCAGGCGTCGTTGCCAGCCATCGCCTGGCGAACGTCGAGGTCAAGCTGGCGTGCCCGGGCCAGCGTATCCGGCCCGACGAAGGCGCCGGCATTGTCCTCGCTGCCGTCGATGCCGTCGGTATCGGCAGCCAGCGCATGGATGCCCGGCGTGGCATCGAGCCCCTGCGCGAGGCCGAGCAGGAATTCGGTATTGCGCCCGCCGCGCCCAGCCCCTTTCATCGTCACCGTCGTTTCACCACCGGACAGCAGGACGCACGGCGTTTTGGCCGGAAATCCGTGTTGACCGCAGGAACGCGCCATGCCGGCCATGACCTTGCCGACCTCCCGCGCTTCGCCTTCGATGGCATCGCCGAGGATGATCGGCGTGATACCGAGCCGCTGCGCCTCGGCGGCCGCCGCTTCGAGCATCTGGCGCGGGCTGGCGATGAGGCGAAATTGGCTGCTGGACAGACGCGGATCGCCGGGCTTGGGTGTTTCGAGTTCGCCGGATTCGAGGCGGCGACGCAATTCGGCCGTGATGGCGATACCGTAGAAATCGAGCACGTTGAGCGCATCGGCACAGGTTGTCGGGTCGCCGACGGTCGGGCCGGAGGCGATGACGGCCGGATCGTCGCCGGGCACATCAGAAATGGCCAGGGTCAGCACCGAGGCCTGCCAAGCTGCTGCGGCAAGACGGCCACCCTTGATGGCGGACAGATGTTTGCGCACGCAGTTGATCTCGCCAATGCTCGCCCCCGAGCGCAACAGCGCCGAGGTGAGCGCCCGCTTTTCAGCCAGCGTGACGCCGAGTGCTGGCGCGGCCAGCAACGCCGACCCACCGCCGGAAATCAGCGCCAGAACGCGGTCTGCTGCGGTCAACCGGGAAATTTGGTCAAAAATGGAAAGTGCCGCAGCTTCGCCGGCGGCGTCCGGCACCGGGTGCGATGCCTCGATAATTTTGATCCGTTCGCACGGTACGCCGTGGCCGTAGCGCGTTACGACCGTTCCTTCGAGCGGCCCGGGCCAATGCTGCTCGACAGCCAGCGCCATGGCTGCCGATGCCTTGCCGGCACCGATGACGATGAGCCTGCCACCATCATTCGGCGGCAGATGCGGCGGAACGCAAAGCGCCGGATCGGCTGCGGCGATAGCGGCGTCGAACAGGCGACGCAGGAGGTCACGCGGATGCGCGCGCGGGCTCACTTTGGCATCCAGCCAAGGCCCACTTCGGTCGTCGTCAGCGGCTTGTATTCGCACCCGACCCAACCGGTGTAGCCGAGATGATCAAGCAGCGCAAACAGAAACGGGTAGTTGATCTCGCCAGTGCCCGGCTCGTGGCGGCCCGGATTGTCGGCGATCTGGATGTGGCCGATACGGTCAATGTTGTCCTCGATGGTCCGCGCCAGATCGCCCTGAATGATTTGCGCGTGATAGAGGTCGAGCTGCAATTTCACGTTGGGCCGGCCAATGGCGTCAAGCAGGCGCAGCGCCTTGTTCACGTCGTCGAGCCAATAGCCCGGCATGTCGATGCGGCTGTTGATCGGCTCGATCAGCACCGTCGCGCCGATGGTGGCGAAACGGTCGGCGGCGAATTGCAGACTGGCGATGAAAGTCGCCTCCAGCACAGACTCCGCCACACCATCGGGACGAAGCCCGGCCATGCAATGAACGCGCTCGCAGTCGAGCACCATCGCGTAGTCGAGCGCGCGCTCGACGCCTTCGGCAAATTCGCCCTGGCGGTGCGGCAGGCAGGCAAGGCCACGCTCGCCAGCCGCCCAGTCGCCGGGCGGCAAGTTGAACAGCACCTGCTCGACGTCGGCCGCCTTGAGCCATTCCGCCACATCATGCGCCGGCCAGTCGTAGGGAAAGAGGTACTCCACCCCTTGGAACCATGCGGCCGCCGCCCGCTGAAAGCGCGCCGGAAACGCGACATCCGTAAACAAAAAACTCAGGTTGGCGGCGAACTTTGGCATGGCGATGACAGTCTGTGAGCGTGACCCAAAAGTATAATCCGCTCTTACTCTGGAGAACGCACCGTGAACGACACCGCACAAGAACGTAAGGGAAACCGCCTGTCCAAGATCGTCACCCGCACCGGCGACGCTGGCACCACCGGCCTCGGCGATGGCAGCCGGACAACCAAGGACAGCCTGCGCATCGACGCCATCGGCGAGGTCGACGAGCTGAATTCCGGCCTCGGCGTGCTGCTCTGCGAAGACATGCCGGAAGCCATGCGCGCCGCCCTGCTCGACGTCCAGAACGACCTGTTCGACCTCGGCGGCGAGCTCTGCCTGCCCGGCATGGAAGTCATGAAGGATGCCCAGGTCGCCCGCCTGGAAGCCCTGGCCGATGCCTTCAACGCTGACCTGCCCATGCTCAAGGAATTTATCCTGCCCGGTGGCACCCGCGCTGCCTCGCTCGCCCACCTGAGCCGCACCGTCTGCCGCCGCGCGGAACGTTCGATGGTCCGCCTGCATGCGGCCGAGCCGCTGTCCGAAGCTGCCCGCCGTTACATCAACCGGCTGTCCGACCTGCTCTTCATCCTCGGTCGCGCCCTCAACCGCGCCGGCGGCCGGGGCGACGTGCTGTGGCAGAAGGGCAAGAATGCGACCTGATTCGGCCTGTATACACCACCAGCCAAGCAACCTCACCCGAAATCGCTGAATCATGTACCGCGTCAGGACCATCTACCGCTCCGGCACCGACCGCCCGATCGTCGAGCACGGCCCGTGGCATGAATCGCGCAAGGATGCTGAGCGCTGGGCCGAGATGCTGCGCGCGGCCGGGTACGGGGTCAGCATCGAAAGCCAGAGCATCAAGATTGACAGCGGCGGGGAGAACGACGACCTTGCCGCAGCGCTGGCCGGCATGGCCTGAAGCGGCATCCCGCCCCGGAGAGGCGTAACATCGGCGAGATATCCAGACAGCCGGAGACATGCCCGTGCCTACCCCAGAATTCAGAACCATCTCCATCACCCTCGTCGACCAGATAGCCGAAGTTCGCCTCAACCGGCCGGACAAATCCAATGCGATGAACGAGGCCATGTGGCAGGAAATCCGCCAGGCCTTCGAATGGGTGGATGCCGCCCCCGAGGCACGCGTTGCCATCCTGAGCGGCGAAGGCAAAAATTTCTGCGCCGGGATCGACCTCGCCATGCTCGCCAGTATCCAGCAACAGATCGCCCATCCCGACGGCGCGCGTAGCCGCGAAACCCTGCGCCGCCTGATCCTCGATCTGCAGGATTGCCTGAGCTGCATCGAACGCTGCCGCAAGCCCGTCCTCGCAGCGATTCAGGGCACCTGCGTCGGCGGTGCGCTCGATCTCGTGACATGTTGCGACATGCGCTACGCGGCACCGGATGCCATTTTCTCGATCAAGGAAATCGACCTCGGCATGGTTGCCGACGTCGGCACCTTGCAACGTCTGCCACGTCTGATCGGCGACGGTATAGCGCGCGAACTGGCATACACCGGCCGCAACGTCGACGCCAATGAAGCCGAAAAGATCGGCCTGATCAATTTCAAATCCGGCACCATTTCGGCGTTGACCGCAGAAGTCCGGAATGTAGCCAAAACCATCGCCTGCAAGTCGCCACTAGCCATTCGCGGCATCAAGGAAGTGATGAATTACAGTCGCGACCGCTCGGTCGCCGACGGCCTGAACTACGTGGCGGGGTGGAATGCGGCCATGCTGCTCTCGTCGGATCTGGGGGAGGCCATCGCTGCGCAGAGGGAAAAACGCTCCCCGCTTTTCGGGGACTGAGGCCTCCCGATCCAGGCGGCCCGTCATGCACGTCGATACCGCACTTCATTGCGTCAGCCTGCACGCCCACTCCGGCCCTGCCTAACCACCTGCATTCTCTTGGCAGTCCGCAGACAGCGTTTAAGAACTGCGTCCGGAAGGTCGTTCAGACAAATGGCAAGACAAACGCAATTATCATTAATGCCATAAATTTCACATAAGCATTCACTGTATCGTGTCACACTGGCTTGTCGCCATTCTGGCAACGCCAAAAACCACCACCCAACACGTTCGAACAATGAATCACGACGGAATCCGCAAACTACTCGGCGGCCTGCTGCTAGTTGCAGGCTCATGTTTCGCTGGTATGGCAAGTGCCGAAGACCTCGTTGTCCCGGGAAGTGGCAACAGCGAATTCGTTCTCGGCGAAGCAGCGAAAGTTTTCAACAGCAGGCAATCTGCCCACCGGGTCATCGTCCCCCCCTCTTCGGGCATGGCAGGCGCCGTTCGAGATGTCAGCGAAGGCATTGCGGCGCTGGGCCGCACCGGCCGGCCGCTCCGGGAGGCTGAATTGACCAAGGGCCTGACCTATTTGCCTATCGGGCGTGAAGCGGTGACGGTGGTTGCCGGGGCCGCGGTAACGGTGCGCCATATTTCGACGGAGCAGTTGAAGGCCGTGTTTTCCGGCCATATTACCCGGTGGTCCGAACTCGGCGGGAAGCCGGTGCCCATTCGCGCAATCACAAAGGATAGTTCGGATGCCATACGCTCGCAGCTAGCTACCTACTTCAAGGATATGACCTACTCCGATTCCGTTCGGATCGCTCACTTCGACACCCAGTTGCTTGAACTGCTCGACCGCTACCCAACCAGTCTCGCCGTCATGAACCGTTCCGCACTGGGCGCGTGTAGAACAAAAGTGGCAACCCTCTCCCTCGACGGTGTTGAACCCAGTCTCGACAACGTTGCCAGCGGCCGCTACCCCCTGATCATGGAATTCGGATTGATTCACAAAACCGGGACGCTGTCGCCGGCCAGCAAGGCATTCATCGAATTCCTCCGCTCGGCTGACGGCGTGAAGATCCTCCGCCAGCATGGCGTATTGCCGAAGCTTGCAGGAAGCTGAGCAGATCCGACGTGACGATCAAATACCCTATCACGCTATCGCTGGCACTGCTCATCGCAGCCCTGTCGCTGGCCGCCCATTGGTCCAGCGTCATGATCACCGACGATCTTTTGCAGGAAACACTGATCAAGCGTGAGACGGACAAGGCCGTGGCAGTAAGCAAGCTGCTGGAGAATCTTCTCCTGACGGAAACCAAAAGAATTGAGCTGGCAGCTCGGCTGACGGCAAACCGTGCCCGATTGGGAAAAAACATCAAGCACACCAGGAACGACTCCCTGGCCATCATTCGTTCGGCAATCGACGAAGCCTTGACCGACAGTCGGGTCAGTTATATCGAGGTCACGGACCGTCAAGAGCACGTGCTCTATCGGGCACCCTCTACCGAGGTCGCAAACTCGGTACAAAACTGGGGCGTGTTCGAAGCGCTTTCCGGAAGCAGCATGCTGACCAGCAGCATAGACTCCGGCATGCTTACCCTGCGCGCAACCGAGCCAATCTACGCGGGGACACAAATAGTTGGCACACTCAGTGCCGGGGTCAGCATCTCCAATGCTTTGTTGACCGACATCAG
This sequence comes from Dechloromonas sp., assembly GCA_016790815.1. Classification (GTDB taxonomy): domain Bacteria; phylum Pseudomonadota; class Gammaproteobacteria; order Burkholderiales; family Rhodocyclaceae; genus Azonexus. Next base: position 38,037 of record JAEUOG010000020.1, on the reverse strand, counting down.
TCAGAAGCTCGCGAATGGTGCCTTGCTCCTCTCCAGCTCCGGAAAACTCCTCGCGACCAGCTATGGTGCCGACATCAATTTCGACAGCCAGGCGGTTTCCGATGCCTTTGCCCAGAAGATCCCGATTTTCCGCTTCAGTGTGGAGCGCAACCGAACCCGGGTCTATTTCCCGATCACCGCGGTGGATAACGCGTACGTGCTGGCGGTGGACATCGACAGTTCGCATGCCAACAAACAACTGGCAGACGCCAAGCTCAAGGCCCGGTTAATGGCGCTGATCATCGCGTTGCTGAGCCTTCTTGCCGCGTTGCTGATTCTGCGCAAGATCATGGCGCCCCTTCTTACATTGCGCGATCGCGCCAAAGCCATGGCGCAGGAACTCACCGGCAGCGAGATCAGGCAATTCTCCGGCAATGAAATCAGCGACGTAGTCTATGCACTGAACACGCTGACCAATCGTCTGGCAGTGCAGAACGATGCGCTGCGAAGCGCCGCCGAGCGTGCCGAGGCTGCCAACAACAGCAAGAGCACCTTCATCGCCAACATGAGCCATGAACTGCGTACCCCCATGAACGCAATTATCGGCCTCACTCATCTGCTGTCACGCGACAATCGCGATCCGGGGCAACGTGACAAGCTCGGCAAAATCACCCGCTCCGCAGACCACCTGCTCAATCTCCTGAACGACGTGCTCGATCTATCGAAAATAGACGCGAACTCGATGACACTGGAGCATCGCCAGTTCACGCTCGGCACCGTCATGCGCAACCTGGAGAGCATCTGTGACACCAAGGCTCACGCCAAAGGTCTCTCGCTTAGGCTTGAAGCAGACAACATCCTGCTCGAGCAACCGCTCTTGGGCGACGCACTCCGCTTGCAGCAGGTTCTGCTCAACCTCGTCGGAAACGCCATCAAATTTACCGAACTGGGCAGCGTCAGCCTGATTGCAAGCATCACCGAGCAGCGCAGCGATCAAATACTGGTTAGCTTCGAAGTCATCGACACCGGCATCGGCATTCCTGTCGCACTACAGGAGCGGGTATTCAACGCTTTCGAACAAGCCGATGGCTCGACAACCCGGCAATACGGCGGCACGGGGCTTGGCCTGACCATCAGCCAACGTTTCGTCGGCATCATGGGCGGACAGATCACGCTCCGTAGCGCTCCCCGACAAGGTAGCTCCTTCTCATTCACCATTCCCCTGGCCAAGGACCCGGCCCCAACGCGCATTGCGCAAAGTCTGGCAGTCTCCAGCGTGGAGGCCGAACAGGAACTGAGGCGCGATTTTTCGGGCACCCGAATCCTGGTTGCAGAAGATGACTGGGTCAATCAGGAGGTGATTCGTGAATTGGTCGTCGAGGTTCTCAACTTCGACATCATCATCGCCGACAACGGTGAAGAGGCCCTCGAACTGGCCGAAAAACAGGTCTTTCCGCTGATCCTGATGGACATGCAGATGCCGAAAATGAGTGGCGTGGAAGCCACTCGCTGCATACGCCAGCTTGCAGGCTACGAATCCATCCCGATTGTCGCCATGACCGCGAACGTCTTTGCTGAAGACCGCACCGAGTGCATTGATGCCGGAATGAATGACTTCCTCGGGAAGCCGGTCGACCCCGACCTGCTTTTCATCACCCTGTTGAAGTGGCTGAAAGCGCCACAGGAAGTCTCCACAGAGCAACCAGACACAATCTCGGCCTGAACTCGGCAGCGCAATTTCTGGTCCCTCAGGAGCGCCACGTCACTCCCATTGGGCGAGAAAACCTGGCCAAAAGCCGCGCAGGTCCTCCTTCAGTGTTGCACGCGCTAAATCAGCCGCTTCTACTTCCCGGGTGCCAACAGCAGAATTGGTCTATCGGCCGACCCGACGCAGCGTCATCAGCGAAAAGCCATCGTTGGTACCGTTGGACCGGCCGATGATCGCGCCCTCGACCACCTGGCCTGCATAGCTGCCGTCCACCATCCGGTTCAGGCGGGCTGTGTAATACACCTTCTTGCCGGCGCTGAGCGCAAGGTAAATCTGGTCGCCATTGATGGCGCCTTCGACGTTGTATGAACCCAGCGTGCCATAGAAGCGCGAGCCTTCCTGGATGAAGCTGGCCTCGCCCCAGTTGGCACCGATGCCACCAGCCGTTGTCCATTTTCCGGCGATGCTTTCGCTGACCGCCCCGGCCCGAGATTCCAGCCAGGGAGCGGTATCCGAGCGGGTCAGCGAGCCGCAGGCGGCAAGCATCAACGAAAGCAGGCTTATCAGGCAAAGGCTTTTCGGGTTCATGTCGGGTCCTCGCTTACCGGAGATTGCTTACTCGGCAGCGCCGGCTACCCGGCGGGCGCGCACGGCGGCGGCCAGTTGATCGAGTACCTTGACGCTGTCCTCCCAGTTGATGCAGGCGTCGGTGACGCTCTGGCCATAGGTCAGCGGCTTGTCCGGAACGATGTCCTGGCGGCCTTCGACGAGGTGTGATTCGACCATGACCCCGACGATGCGATCTTCGCCGGCGGCCAACTGGGCGGCGACGCTGTCGCTGACTTCCATTTGCAGCTTGAATTGCTTGCGGCTGTTGCCGTGCGAGAAATCAACCATGAGCCGAGCGGCGAGGCCAGCCTTGGCGATTTCGGTGGCGGCGGCATCAACGCTGGCCGCGTCATAATTTGGCTCCTTGCCGCCGCGCAGGATGACGTGGCAATCCTCGTTGCCGGTCGTCGACACGATGGCGGTGTGGCCGGACTTGGTGACAGACAGGAAATGGTGCGGCGAATTGGCCGAACGGATGGCGTCGACCGCAATCCGCATGTTGCCGTCAGTACCGTTCTTGAAACCCACCGGGCAGGAGAGGCCGGAGGCCAGCTCGCGATGCACCTGCGATTCCGTGGTACGCGCACCGATGGCCCCCCAGGCGATAAGGTCGGCGGTGTATTGCGGCGTGATGGTGTCGAGGAATTCCGTGGCGCAGGGCAGATCCAGCTCGTTGACTTCGAGCAGAAGGCGGCGCGCCAGGCGCAAACCCTCGTTGATGCGGAAGGTGTTATCCAGCCGAGGGTCATTGATCAAGCCCTTCCAGCCGACCGTGGTACGGGGTTTTTCGAAATAGACACGCATGACGACAATAAGGTCATCGGCGAATTTTTCGGCTTCCTTGGCCAGCTTGCGAGCGTAGTCCATGGCCAGATCATAGTCATGGATAGAGCACGGACCGATGACGACGAGCAGGCGGTCGTCGGCGCCATGCAGCACACGGTGGATGGCCTGGCGGGCGTTGTAGGTCGTCTGCGCAGCGCGGGTAGACACCGGGTATTCGCGGAAAACATGGGCCGGCGGCACCAGTTCCTTGATTTCCTTGATGCGCAGGTCGTCGGTATTCGGTTTGCTTTGCGGCGTCATGGCCAGCCTCGTTCAAAAATGCTCGAAACCCGACATTCTACCGGATGAGAATGGAAGATTCCGAGCTTGAAGGCCGCAATGCGAACCAAACAAAGGCTTAGCTTTGGTTACCTCGGGAGCTTCTCATACAGCCCGACAACGCTCTCCATTTCTTCGAGGATGCGTTCGCTGGTTGTCGCGACAGCCAGTTGCGCCCGCTTGTCTCCGCCAGTTTTCTGGTTGAGCGCGCTTTCGAAAAATATCCATTGCTGCCTGACGAGGTCGAGCCCATCGTTAATCGGTGCCGTGTTGGCCGTTGCACTGGCAAGCTCCAGCAATGCATCGGAAAAATCCTTGCGCGCCTTGGCCAGATTGGTTGGTCCATTGCTATCAGCGACGCCCCAGGAGGCGGCCTGATAGTACTTGGCCATGCGCTGCGACAACATGCGCTGGCGACCTGAAATATTGACAAGACGACCGGCGTTGGAGCCCGATTTTTTCTCCAGCTCAACGGTCGCCTGGTGCGCCAGCGCCAACACATCTTCGGATATCGCCAACACCTTCCGACCATTTTCCGGCGTCGGCACCGCCCCCACCAGCACATCCTTGTATGCCAGCCACGACCTCTCCAGCTTGAGGTAGGTTTCCTTGATCTCCGGTGTTGGCGCGTAATTCTTCAACTCGACCAGTTGCCGATCGAATACGGCGATGGAGGTATCAAGAACCCGCTTGCTGCGGTCGACGTCGATTTGCTGCCCAATCTGGAAATAGGCCTTGGCCATGCGCTGAGAAAGCATGCGCTGACGACCTGCCTTGTTGATTGCCGAGTTGATATCGCTGATCTGGGCCTGCACGTCACCGCCAGGCAGCATCACAAGGATGACGAGCAATGCGGACAAAAAAGTCTTCACCAGGCCTCCGTGAATGTTTCTTTGAGTGAGTAGATTAGATGCGGCTCTGAAAACGTAGCCATGATGCGAATCAACAATGTAACACGATGGTGAATTGGCCATCGATGCCGTTGCGTCACGTTGCTGGCGATCGCGATAATGTCTTCATTTTTCAGTGTCGCTTTTGCGATGAAGATCAACTGATTGTTGCCCTCGCCTGATCTGTCTCGATAACGGGTTATCGACGTATTCAGTCAGGGGAAAATAATCAATCCCCGTACCAGCCCCTACGCAACATGACTGAATATCATGCAGTACCTCCGACGGTCAGCCCGTCGATGCGCAACGTGGGCTGACCGACACCGACCGGCACGCTCTGCCCGTCCTTGCCGCAGGTGCCGACACCGGGGTCGAGTTTGAGATCGTTGCCGATCATCGAAACGCGCGTCAACGCGTCCGGGCCGTTGCCGATCAATGTTGCCCCTTTGATCGGACGCGTCACTTTGCCGTCTTCGATAAGGTAAGCCTCGCTCATCGAGAAAACAAATTTGCCGCTCGTGATATCGACCTGGCCACCACCGAAGTTGGCGGCATAAATGCCTTTCTTGACCGACTTGATGATTTCCGCCGGATCATGCTTGCCGGCCAGCATCATGGTGTTGGTCATGCGCGGGATAGGCAGGTGGGCGAAGGATTCACGGCGGCCATTGCCGGTCGGGGCGACGCCCATGAGGCGGGCGTTCAGGCTATCCTGCAGATAGCCCTTGAGGATGCCATCCTCGATCAACACCGTGCGCTGCGTCGTATTGCCTTCGTCGTCGATGTTTAGCGAGCCACGGCGGTCGGCAATCGTGCCGTCGTCGATGACAGTGACCCCCTCGGCGGCGACGCGTTGGCCGATCCGGCCGGAGAAGGCTGAGCTGCCCTTGCGGTTGAAATCGCCTTCCAGCCCGTGGCCGACGGCTTCGTGGAGCAGGATGCCGGGCCAGCCTGAGCCGAGCACAACCGTCATCTGGCCGGCCGGGGCGGGTTCGGCATGCAAGTTGGTCACGGCTTGATGGACCGCCTCCTTGGCATAGCGGTGGAGAATTTCGTCGTCGAAATAGCCGAAGTCGAAACGGCCACCACCCCCCGACGAGCCCTGCTCGCGCTTGCCGTTTTCCTCGATGATGACCGAGATCGAGCAGCGCACGAGCGGCCGGATGTCCGCAGCCAGCCGACCATCCGAACCGGCGACAAGGACCACTTCGTATTCGCCGGCGAGCGAGGCCATGACCTGCAGGACACGTGGATCAAGCGCCCGTGCGAAGCCTTCGAGGCGTTCGAGCAATTTGACCTTGGCTTCGGCCGGCAGCGAGGCAATCGGGTCGTTCGGCACGTACAGCGACCTTGCTACGGTCGACGGGAAAAATTGGCCAAAATTGGAATTCTGCCCGGCCGAGGCGATCGCCCGCACTGCTTTGGCGGCATCGCCGAGCGCCTGCGAGCTGATGTCATCGGAGTAGGCAAAGGCTGTTTTTTCCCCCGACAGCGCGCGTACGCCCACGCCCTGGTCAATATTGAAGCTGCCCGACTTGACGATACCCTCGTCGAGACTCCACGCCTCTGAGCGTGAGTACTGAAAATACAGGTCGGCGTAATCGACCTTGTGGGACAGTATCTGGCCGAAGGTTCGCGACAGGTCGCCCTCGGTGAGCGAGAAGGGGGCCAGCAGCAGGGATTCGGCCTGAGCCAACGCGCTGTTTTGAGTCATGGATGCTTCCTTAAAATTTGCGATGAGCGAGGGCCGGCAGACTCTCACGAATGTCGGCAATGCGCTGGTGGTCAAGATCGGAGATGACGACGCCCGGTCCCTTCAGTTTGCGGTCAAGAATCTCGCCCCACGGGTCGATGACCATGCTGTTGCCGTGCGTCATGCGGCCATTCTCATGTCGCCCCCCCTGTCCGACAGCGAGAAGATAACACTGGTTCTCGATGGCCCGGGCACGCAGCAAAATTTCCCAGTGCGCCTTGCCCGTTGTTTCGGTGAAGGCAGCCGGCACGAGGATCAGGTCTACCGGCCCAAGTGCCCGATACAACTCGGGGAACCGCAAGTCGTAGCAAATCGACAGCGCCACGCGTCCGAAGGGCGTATCGACCGCAACACGCCGGTCACCCGGTTCGATGAAACTGGATTCGTTGTAAGACTCCTCACCCTTCGTGAAACCGAAGAGGTGAATCTTGTCGTAGCGCGCGACGCATTCACCCGCCGGGCTGAACACCAGACTGGCGTTGCGCATCTTGTCCGGCGCACTTGCGGTCAACGGGATGGAACCGGCAAAAAGCCAGATACCGTGGCGCTGCGCCGTTTCCGCCAGCCAGAGCTGGATAGGCCCGCTGCCCAACGCCTCGCTCGCACGCACGCGATCAGCGTCGGCTGCACCGATGATCGGAAAATATTCGGGCAAGGCCACCAACTGGGCGCCCTGCCCGACGGCCTCGTCAATCAACCGGCCCGCCGTTGCGAGGTTATCCGCAACCCGAGGTCCTGAAATCATCTGCACGGCCGCGATGCGGCAATTCTGTTTACTCAAGGTTTGCTATCCCCCGGTGCGCTTTCGTCTTCCGGTTCAGGCCTTGATTCCCGCACCGACTCGCCAGCCTTGTCGACCTTGGGATCGGCCCAAGTGCCGGTGACATGATAGCGGTAGCTGAACAGCCGGTTGAGCGGTTTCTGCAGCACTGTGTTGGCAACCAGTGCAGCGGCCCCGATCACCGGATTGACCAGCGCAGCGGCACCAACCGCGGCCAGGCCACCAATTTCAGGCCGGACGACAACCTGCATGTCCTGAGTCTCTGACTTGAGATCGGTTTCACCCTTGATCTCGATCTGCGCAGCCGGACCGCTGATACGCAACGGCTCAAGCGTGCGCATCACCCCCTTGCGCACCAGCAGCTTGCCTTCGATGCTGTCAAAAGCCAGTCCGTCGCTGAAGATATCGCGGAAATCCAGCGTCAGGCGGCGCGGCAGCGACTGCAGGGAAATAAGGCCCAACAACTTGCCAACCCCTGGCTCCAGCTTGTTGAACTGCCCCTTTTCTGCCTCGACATTCAGGTTCCCGGTCAGCGACGGGTAATGAATTGCCGTCAGCGGTCCGCTCCATTGCAGCTCACCGGCCATTTTCGCCTTGCCCCGGCGCACAGCATCGGCAAAACCCAGACGGTCGAGCAACTTGCCTGCATCCCTGGCATTCAGCTCAAAATCCAGTCTGGTCTGATGCCGGCCGGAATTGACCCAGACGCCCTTGCCCTTCAAGCCACCGTCCGGATTCTCCAGACTCAGTGAATCGAGATTCCAGGCGCCCTTGTCGTTGCGCGCCTTCAGGTCGAGTCGGCCCAGCGCCCGTTCGCCGATGTAAAAATCATCGACCGACAGACTCATCCCGGGCAGCGTGTTGATCAGCGACGAGGCGCCGTTGGCAGCCTCCGCCGACTGACGAATCACGAGCCGCTTGAAATTCCCCTCGACCCAGCCCTCGCCCGCGCTCTTCCAGAAAACATCGCCGATCGCCTCGCGGGTGTTCACGCCGATCTGCCAACCGCCATCCCGAGGCCGCAGGCTCACATCGACCTGGCTGTAATCGCGATCGAACAGATGCAACAGCGGGGTCTTGAGTGTCACGACATTGAGCGCCAGGCCGCTCGCATCGCCACTGCCGGCCGCCCCGTCGAGCACGAAGTTCTTCCATGCATCAGCATCGATCCGCGGGGTCGCAGCACGCACGGCCAGACCTTTTTCGGGCAGGCGCGGCTCGGCATCGCCGACGGCGAAAACGCCCCGCTCCCAATGCTCACCCTTGCGGATGATCAGGCCTTGGGCAATCTTGCCGAGGGTGATCCGATATTGCTCGCGCAGGGCATCAGGTGCCGTTCGTTCGACGCGCAGGGCCAGCGGCATCGTCGCATTCTTGTTCAGGGGATCGGGTAGCGGCGAACTGATGCCGAGCAGATCGGACTCGACGACGACGTCCGCCTGGCGGCGGCGGATATTGATGTCCGCCTTCCACGCCGCATTGCCGCTCAGATGATTGATCAGCGGCCAGCCGAAGTGCTTGCTCACCTCGCCAATTGCGGCCGTGCCGGTCGCAACGACGCCGACGTTGGAACCGGCGCTCCTGACCTGCACCTTGAGCGGGCCACCGAAAACCTGACCGACGATATCTTTTGCCGACACCGAGTTTTCCGTGATCTGAAGGCGCCCATTGACCTGCGTCAGCATCGGCAACCCCGCAAGCGGCTGCAACTGGTTGTTCTGAAAGCGATAGTCACCCAGAACCTTGGTATCGTTTGGGCGGCGAAGTGGAATATCCAGCTCCAGGCCAAGGCTGCCATTGCCAATCGCTTTCATGCCGTCGGTGAAGCGATCGATCTGCTCAGCCACCGGGCTTTGCTCGATGAACTTGAAAAATTCACTGGTCGGGCCGAGGGCCGTGCCGCGCACCAGCAACATTTCTTCACTGGATTCGAAATCCGGAATGACAACCTTGACGTCAGCCAGCGTGGCGCCAAGGATGCGCCCCTTGCTGGCCAGAATCTTCATGCCGGTATCGAAAGTCATGTCAGCATCGATGTCGTCGATGGCTGGCCAGCCATCGGCGTAATCCACCTTGGCGCCGGTTGCCTTGGCGGTGACCACAAACTTGCCGCCTTTGCCATCACGGAACGGAAAGTCCTTGAGCTGCCCCTTGAGAACAAGCTTGCCGTCGTAACCACGCCCGGCCACGATGCCACGCCGGATCCAGTTGCGTGCTGCAGCATTGACCGCATGCGGCATGTACCGCCAGACCGCCCGCCCATCGCCACGGTCGACGTTCGCAGTCAGATCGATCTCCCCCGGACCATCGCCGGTGTAGCGATAGGTACCCTGAGCGGAACCTGCCGCATCGGGGCCAGCGAACTCCAGTTTCTCCAGCTTGATATCGGTTCCCTGCGGCGAATTCTTCCAGCTTGCCCTTACCTTCAGCGCATCCAGCGAGATGTCCGGCTCGGGAAAGATAGCAGGCAAGGATAGACTGGATGCGCCGGATTCCAGCCTAAGGTCACCGCCTTTTTCAGTCAGGTCGACCGATCCCGAAACACCTCCAGCACCGGGAAAAATACCGTCCGCCTTGATACCCATCTCGCGGAAACCGGCCTTCAGGCTATAGCGCGTCAGTGCCTCGCCGGCCAGTGTCCAGCTGACCTTCAGTTCGGCTATCTGCCCCTGCGGCCGGTGGGCAATCAGCAGCTCGCGACTCTGCGCATCAAGGGGCAAGTACGATGCCAGCCGACTGAGCACCGCCAGATCGAGGAAACTGGCACTGGAATTGCCGTTGACCGCGGAAGTCTCGGGGTCTGTCCGCCATTCGACCTTGAAATCGGTGGGCGCGATGCGAATGCCGTCCATGGTCTGGAGTTCGATCTTCTGACCAGCCACTGCCCACTCATTGGCTTTGTAGCGCCCTTCGATCCGGCCGCGCATGCTGGCCAGATCGAGTTCTGGAAGTTTGCGACCCAGGCGGATGCGCAACTCTTCCAGAGCCACGTCGGCAGTCACTTGGCCGGCGCCCTCATCGAGATCACCCCAGATGCGCAGGGCGCCACGGCCTTGCGGCAGATGCACTGGATAATCGACCCAGGCCCGCCAGCCTGCCAGGTCGGCGTAGTCGAGCTCGACGAAAATCTCCCCGGACAAATGCTCGAGGGCCTCACCAAGGTCGCCCTTCACTTCGCCACGGACGTCGATGCGCGCCGCCAGCTCGTCAGGAGGCGCGGCAGAAAGGCCGAAGCGGTGCCGGCGCCCCCGGTTGTCGAGCGCAAACTGCAAATCCTCAAGCACCAGCGGCGGCGCCTTGCGCAACCGATCGTCCCATACGATCGTCGCATCCCGGATGCGAATGCGTTTTTGTTCGAGCACCCACTCGGCAAAGGCCGGGTCGCTTTCGCCCTCGGCATCTACACCGGCGACGGTTATTTTTCCGTTGGCATCGCGCCGAACATGCAGCACAGGGCCATCGAAAGCGAGCAGCGTCAGCGTCGGCCGCATCCGCCACAGGGTCTGCCATGACATGACGCCCTCGACTCGCGCCAGCGTGAAAGCCGGTGCACCTTGACGATCGGAGATGACCACATCGTCGAGCACCAGATCGGGATTCAGCCCCTGCCAGCGCGCCTCGATCCGGCCTATCTTGACCGGTTGGCCGACGGCCTGGCTTGCAAGGCGCTCAATTTCGCCCTGGTAGTCACCGATTTTCGGCAGCACCGCGTAGCGCAAAGTCAGCACCAGTGCTGCAAAAACCAGCCAGGTGGCAAACAATCCCCAGCCAAGCACGCGCATACCCCGCCCGGCCAGCAACGGCCACAGCCAGTGCAACCGGTGATAGAGCGCAACGCGCACTTCAGACGAAATCATCGGGGACTTCGGGCGCAACTGCTCACTCACGCGTCAAACCACTTTGCCAGAGGGGGGAATTGATCACTACAATTGGGTACTCGATAAAAACGACATTCTACCTTTTCGGCCAAGCTGCCGACGGACCATCATGGACACCACCCTCGACCCCCGCTGGCAAGCGGCTGTACACCACAGCCGCTATCTTGCCAATCTGCTGCAGGCGCACCCGGAACTGATTCCCGAACTGCTCGCCACCTGGGAGCAGCCGTTCACCGAAGCCATGCTGCAAGCCCCGCTACGTAAGGAGTATGCCGACGACGAGGCGGTCAGAACCACCCTGCGCCGGCTTCGCCACCGCGCGATGGCCCATCTTGTCCTGCGCGACCTTTGCGGTCTGGCGCCGCTCAGCGAGATTGTCGAGAGCATGACCCAGCTCGCCGACGTGACGACCAATTTCGCGCTCGAGCACTATCACCGCCAACTGGTGGCCACCTACGGTGAACCGCTCGACAAGGCAGGCCATCCGCAACGCCTGATGGTCATCGGCATGGGCAAGCTCGGCGGGCGCGAACTCAACGTGTCGTCCGACGTCGACTACATCTTCATCTACCCTGAAGACGGCGATACCGCCGGCCCGAAGAGCATCGAGAACTTCGATTTCTTCACCCGCCTGGGCAAACGCATCATCGGCGCACTGGGCGACCTGACCGCTGACGGCCAGGTTTTCCGCGTCGACATGCGCCTGCGGCCGAATGGTGATTCCGGACCGCTGGTCTGTTCGCTCGACGCCCTGGAAAACTACTTCATCACCCAGGGCCGTGAATGGGAGCGCTACGCCTGGATCAAAGGCCGCACCATGAACGCTGGCAGCAACCTGCAGGAGCGCTGGGTCACTGCGATGCAAAAGGTTGCCCGTCCGTTCGTCTTCCGCAAGTACCTCGACTTCGGCGCCATCAACGCCATGCGCGACCTGCACGCCCAGATCAGCCGCGAGGTGGCACGCAAGGACATGGCCGATCACGTCAAGCTCGGCCCGGGCGGCATCCGCGAAATCGAATTCATGGCCCAGGTGTTCCAGCTCATCCGCGGAGGTCGTGATCCGGCTCTGCAGATCCGGCCAACGCTTTCCGTGCTTAAACTGCTCGTCGACCGCAAGCTGATCCCGGCCGAAACCGAGCAGGAATTGCGCGAGGCCTACGTTTTCCTGCGCCGCCTCGAACACCGGCTGCAGTACGTCGAGGACAAGCAGACGCACATGCTGCCGATCGATGCCGACAATCGACAGACCATCGCCGTCAGCATGGGATTCCCGGACTGGCCGGCCATGCTGGCCGTGCTCGACCAGCACCGCGACAAGGTCAGCCGGCACTTCGGCGCCATCTTCTCAGACCCGGAAGCCGGTGACCACCCGCTGACCGGCCTGTGGCAAGGGCAACTCGACGAGGAGACGGCCATCGAAGCCTTCGGCAATCTGGGCTACCGCCAGCCGAAGGAGGCCATCGCCCGACTGGCAGAACTGCGGGCAGCCAGCCGTTACCTGCAACTTCCCGCGACTAATCGCGCCCGCCTCGACGCCGTCGGCCCGCGCATGATCGAGGCCGCGGGCGCCACGCCATCCCCTGACACGACGCTCGCCAGAGGCCTGGGCTTCCTGGAAGGCATCTCCCGCCGCGGCTCCTACCTCGCCCTGCTCCAGCAATACCCGATGGCGCTGCGCCGCGTGGCCGACATGATGTGCGCCTCGAACTGGGCGGCCGATTATCTGAACCGCCACCCACTGCTTCTCGACGAACTGCTCGACCCTCGCCTCTATGAAATCGCCACCAACTGGACCGGCTTCCGCGAAGTCCTGCGCGACAACCTGGCCCAGCATGCCGACGACACCGAGCGCGAGATGGACATCCTGCGCGAGATGCACCACGGCCAGGTGTTCCGGCTGCTGGCACAGGATCTCGCCGGCCTGCAAACAATCGAGCGCCTTTCCGACCACCTGACGGAACTGGCCGATACCATCGTTCAGGAAACGCTGCCGCTGGTCTGGGCCAAGATCAGAAACCGCCATTGTGAAACGCCGAAATTCGCCGTCATCGGCTACGGCAAGATGGGCGGCAAGGAACTCGGCTATGCGTCCGACCTCGACCTCGTTTACCTGTACGACGACGATGATCAGGATGCGCCGGAAAACTACACCCGCCTCGGCCAGCGCCTCAATTCATGGCTGTCCAGCCAGACACCGGCCGGGATCCTGTTCGAGACCGACCTGCGCCTGCGCCCGAACGGCGACTCCGGCCTGCTTGCCGTCTCGGTCGAGTCCTTCCGCGACTACGAACTGAAAAATGCCTGGACCTGGGAACACCAGGCGCTGACGCGCGCCCGCTTCTGCGCCGGCGACCCGGCGGTCGGCCAGCGCTTCGAGGAAATTCGTTGCGAAATCCTGCGCCTGCCCCGCGAACTGGCCAAGCTCAAGGAAGAAGTCGTTGCCATGCGGCACAAAATGTATGACGCCCACGCACTCAAAAGCGAGACCGAATTCGCGCTGAAGCACGACGCTGGCGGCATCATCGACGTCGAATTCATCGTCCAGTACCTCGTTCTGGGCTACGCCCACCAGCACGCCAGCCTGACCGGCAACCTCGGCAACATCGCATTGCTGCGGATGGCCGGCGAACTGGGCCTGATCGATCCGCAGCTGGCCGAAGCTGCCGGCAATGCCTACCGCGAATACCGCCGACTGCAACATGCAAAGCGCCTGTCAGCCTTCCCCAAGGCGCCGATTCCGCGCGAGGGAATCGAGAAACACATTGCTGCGGTCAACAACCTCTGGAAAGCCGTTTTCGCGAATTAGCCTCCAGTTCGGACAACAAAAAAGCCGCCCGAAGGCGGCTTTTTTTGGGCTGCAAGAAACTTATTTCTTCAGCGAATCGCGAATTTCGCGAAGCAGGATCACGTCTTCCGGGGTAGCCGGGACTTCCGGTTCCGGCGCTGCCTCTGCCTTGCGCATGCGGTTCATCTGTTTGACCATCATGAAGATGATGAAAGCGAGAATGACGAAATTCACCACGATGGTAAGGAAGGACCCGTAGGCAAAAACCGGGATGCCAGCCTTCCTGATGTCGGCCAACGCCGTCAGGTTGTTCGGGTTGTTGCCGAGGATGATGAAAAGGTTGGAGAAATCGAGGTTACCGATGATCCGGGCGACAATCGGCATAATCAGGTCGCCAACGATGGAATCGACGATCTTGCCGAAGGCGCCACCGATGATAACACCCACGGCCAGATCCATCGCATTACCCTTGACCGCAAACTCCTTGAATTCCTGAACCATGCTCATATTTATTCTCCGAAAAGCGTTTTGACCGGGAGATTATTTCCTCACCCCAGCATTTCGGTCAAGCATTTTTCATAAATTCATCCTTCATTACATTGCTTTACACAACCGCTCTACGGCGGCCCTGAGGGTGCTTTCCTGCTTGGCAAAACAGAATCGGACAACCCGGTCATCGCGTGCGTTCGCGTAAAACACCGAGACCGGTATGACAGCGACACCGATTTCTCGGGTCAGCCATTCGGCAAAACCTCGGTCGGGCAGATCGGATATCCGGTCGTAGCGAGCCAACTGAAAATAGGTGCCGCGGCAGGGCAAGAGTTCGAATGGCGTTTCGGCCATCAACTGGCGAAAAAAATCCCGTTTTTCCTGATAGAAGGCGGCCAGCCGGAGATGGCGCTCAGCGTCCTGCATGTATTCGGCAAGCGCCAGTTGTGACGGCGTATGCACGGTAAACACGTTGAACTGGTGAACCTTGCGAAACTCGGCCATGAGTGCCGCCGGACCGACGAGGTAGCCGATTTTCCAGCCCGTGATGTGATAGGTCTTGCCGAAACTCGAGACGACGATAGTGCGTGCCGCCAGCTCGGGATAGGCGCACAGACTGGCGTGCGCTTCGCCGTCGAACAGGATGTGCTCGTAAACCTCGTCGGAGAGCACGACGATGTCGGTGTCGGCGATCAATTTGGCGAGTTTTTCCCGGTCGACCGCAGAAAACAGGCTGCCTGTCGGGTTGTGTGGCGAATTGATGATGATCATCCGCGTTCTCGGCGTGATAAGTTGCGCCACCTGCGCCCAGTCCGGCACGTAGTCGGGGAAAGTCAGCTGGGCGTAAACCGCCGTGCCACCGACCGTCTCAATGGCCGGCACGTAGGAGTCGTAGACCGGCTCGAAGACGATCACCTCGTCGCCCGGCCGCACGAAGGCGGCGATGGCTGTGAAGATGGCCTGCGTCGCACCAGCCGTTACGGTCACCTCCGACTCGACGTCATAGCGCAGGCCGTAGAGCGCCGCCACCTTGTCGACAATGGCCTGGCGCAATTCCGGCATGCCGGCCATCGGTGCGTACTGGTTGCGGCCGGCCAGCATGTGGCGATGGACGGCATCAAACAGCGCCGGCTCAGCCTGAAAATCTGGGAAGCCCTGCGACAGGTTGACCGCCCCGCACTCCGTCGCGAGGCGACTCATGACGGTGAAGATGGTTGTCCCCATACCCGGGAAGCGGGAGTCGATCTGAATGCTGGTTTGCATGATTCCTGCGGTCAAAGGCAACAAGTGGCTGAAATCATGCTGCAAGGTCCGCTGCGGAACAAGCATCCAGCGAAAAAAGGATTTAGTATTACATCTGTTATAACAAAATGCGGAGACGACCATGTTCGCCCTCAAACTGACCCAGATTGGCAACTCGGTAGGCGTCGTGCTGCCCAAGGAGGCGTTGGCCATGCTACACATCGACAAGGGCGACACCATTTATCTCGTCGAGTCCCCCGAAGGCTTTTCAATGACTCCTTACGACCCCGAAGTTGCCCGCCAGGTCGAAGCCGGCCGCGATTTCATGCGCGAGTTCCGCGACACTTTCCACGAACTCGCCAAGTAGCATGTTCACCTGGATCAACCGGCGGGCCTTGTTGCTCCTGCACGGAGAGAGCCTGGTAATACATGGTGGAGCGCAGGGAATCCGCGATGAAGGCTTGCTCGACTCGGCGCTAGCCCGCCCGGAAAACCTCCTCCACTATGGCAAACCCGACCTGTTTGACTGCGCCGCTGCCTACGCCTTCGGATTAGCCAAAAATCATCCGTTCATCGACGGCAACAAGCGCGCAGGCTTTCTCGGCGCAGGTATGTTCGTGCGCCTGAATGGCTACCGCCTCACCGCCACCCCGCAGGATGCCACACTAACGATGCTCGCCCTGGCTGCCGGTGAAATCGGCGAAAGCGATTACGCGGCCTGGCTGCGCAGCCACACCAAGCCGCTCTGAACGATGAACATCGACGCCTCCACACTCACCAGTCCCTCTTCGGCGCCTTTCCCGCTAAGACGATAGGCAATGAAACCGCTCAATCAACTTGATCGATTTTCGCTGGCCAGCCTGAGCCTGTTGGCTGCGCTTATTGCATTACTTGTCACAGAATGGCTGCTCAACAACCTCTCGCTGCTAACTCCCTGGCGCCGGATGGGTCTGCCTCTTCCGCTAGGGCTCGCGCTCCTTTCCTGCTTGCTTTTCGCAGGCCATAGAGACAGATCAGCCAACCCACCACTCACCGTATTCACTATCCTTGGCAGCCTGCTGCTCTTTTTTGCCATTGGTCTTCCTTTGTGGTTTTTCGTTGCGTGTGTGACCGATACGGTCTGCATCTAAAAACAAGAAATCCATCATCCTAGTCAAACCACTTCCATGAACATCGACAGAATCCCCACCCGCACCCTGCGCGCCCATCCTCAACAGCGCGCCATCGACATCATCGACCAGACCCGGCTGCCGCACGCCTTACACTGGGTTCGCGTCGCGACGCTGGAAGAGGCGGCGCACGCCATTCGATCCATGCAGGTACGCGGCGCGCCGCTGATCGGCGCCACCGCCGCCTACGGGCTGGCCATCGCGCTCGACTTCGCGGCTTCCGATGCCCGACTGGCCAAGGCCGCTGCGCTGCTGCGGTCGACGCGTCCAACCGCAGTAAATCTGCACTGGGCGCTGGCGCGCATGGAAAGCGTTCTCCAGCCACTGCCGGCCGAACAGCGTTGTGCTGCTGCCTGGACCGAAGCCGCCGCCATCGCCGAGGAAGATGTCGCCCAGAACGCCGCCATCGGCCAGCACGGCCTCAAGTTGTGGAACGAGCTGATCGTCGCCGACGGCCGGACGCTCAACATCATGACCCACTGCAACGCCGGCTGGCTGGCCACGGTGGACCACGGCACGGCGCTGTCGCCGGTCTACGCCGCGCACGATGCAGGCGTGCCGGTCCATGTCTGGGTCTCCGAAACCCGCCCCCGCAACCAGGGCCTGCTCACTGCCTGGGAGCTGGAGCAGCACGGCGTGCCGCATACGCTCATCGCCGACAATGCAGCTGGCCTGCTCATGCGCGCCGGGAAGGTCGATGCCGTCATCGTCGGCGCCGATCGCATCGCCGCCAACGGCGACGTTGCCAACAAGATCGGCACCTACCTCAAGGCGCTGGCCTGCGCCGACAACGGCATCCCGTTCTACGTCGCGGCGCCGCGCTCGACGCTCGATTTCGCCTGCGCCGATGGCGCCGACATCCCGATCGAGGAGCGCGATGGCGACGAATTCCGTTTCGTGCACGGCCTCGACCATCACGCTCAGCCCTCGGCGCTTCGCCAGCTATCGGCCGGCGAGGATGTCGCCAACCCAGCCTTCGACGTAACGCCAAACTGGCTGGTCAAGGCCATCATCACCGAAAGGGGCGTCTGCCCGGCCAGCCGCGAAGGCTTGCTCGGCCTTTATCCTGAGGAAGCAGAATGCAATTGAAACGCAGAAACGCGGAGACGCAGAGGAACCGGGGAAATTCGTTCAGCCTTTCTCCGCGCATCTGCGTCAAGGATTCGCCATGACTGACCTGCGCACCCAATTGATCGCCACTGCCCGCGCCATGCAGCCGGCCGGCCTCAATCGCGGCACCTCGGGCAACGTCAGCGTGCGCAGCGGCGACGGCTTTTTCATCACGCCGACCGGCATGGCCTACGACCGCCTGCACGAAGACGACATCCCGCGCATGGCGCTCGTAGGCTCGCACGTCGGCAGCCGCAAACCGTCTTCCGAGTGGCGTTTCCATCGCGACCTCTACGCCAGCCGGCCGGAAGTCGGCGCCGTGCTGCACGCCCACTCGCCCTTTGCCGTGAGCCTGGCCTGCCTGCGCCTCGACATTCCATCGTTCCATTACATGATCGCCCGTTTCGGCGGCGCCACCATCGGCTGCGCCGAGTATTCCATTTTTGGCTCGGAAGCATTGTCGACCGCAGCAATCTCAGCCATGACCGGGCGCAAGGCCTGCCTGCTCGCCAACCACGGCATGCTCGTCGCCGGGCGCGACCTCGACGAGGCATTGGCGCTGGCCATCGAACTCGAAGAACTCTGCGAGCAATACTGGCGCGCCTGCCAGCTCGGCCAGCCGGTAATGCTCTCGGCGGAAGAAATGGCCGCCGTGCTGGAAAAGTTCGCAGGCTACGGCCAGCAATGAACAGCAGGGACAACAAACGCCACGACCTCTCACGGTGGGCGCACAACCATCAGTACTCGAGCGGCAACGCTGCCGCCGAGCGCGGCACGCGCCTGGTCCTCTGGATCACCATCGCCACCATGCTGGTCGAGATTGTCGCCGGCTGGTGGTTCAACTCGATGGCCGTGCTGGCAGACGGCTGGCACATGAGTTCGCACGCCCTGGCCATCGGCCTCTCCGCCTTCGCCTACGGCGCAGCACGCAAATATGCGAATGATCCGAGCTTTGCCTTCGGCACCTGGAAAATCGAGGTACTGGCCAGCTACACCAGCGCCATCTTCCTGCTCGGCGTCGCCGCCGCGATGGTCATCGGTTCGCTCGAACGGCTATGGGCGCCGCAGACGATTCACTACCCGGAAGCCATGGCCGTCGCCCTCCTTGGCCTCGTGGTCAACCTCGTCTGCGCGCTGATTCTCGGCAACGTCCACGACCACGGGCACAATCATGGGCATGGCCATCCCCACCATGAGCACGGCCACGATCATCACCACGACCTCAACCTCAAGGCTGCCTACGTCCACGTCGTCACCGATGCCGCCACCTCGGTTCTCGCCATCGGCGCGCTGGCAGGCGGCTGGTTCTACGGCTGGGCATGGCTTGACCCGGCGACCGGCATCGTCGGTGCCGTTCTCGTTGCGCTGTGGGCGAAGAACCTGATCGTGCAAAGCAGCCGCGTCTTGCTCGACCGCGAAATGGATCACCCGGTTGTCGCCGAAATTCGCGAGGTCATCGCCCAGCTACCCTTGGATGGCCAGACCGAGCTGACCGACCTCCACGTCTGGCGCGTCGGCACCGGTGCCTACGCCTGCGCGCTGAGCCTGCTGACCCATGACGAGACGCTGACCCCCATGCATATCCGCCAAGCACTCGCCGTCCATGAGGAAATTGTCCACGCCACAGTCGAAATTCATCGCTGCGACATTTGCTAGCGCTCTGCCAGTCAGGCCACGGCGCTCACCGACCTAGGCCAGCAGTTCGTGCCGCTCGCGTTCAACTTTGGCGATATAGCGCTGGATACGACTCTCCTCGATGCCCGGCATGTTCTCGACATGCAGGCCGATCCGCCATTGCTGTTGACCGGTTCTTCCGACCTGCGGCGTAACATGGCGGACCATCGCGCTGAAGAACAACTCGTGCTCGTCTTCGGGCAGGGCAAAATGGCAATTGTCCAGACGGTCTCCGGGCGCCAGGCCATCGGGCAAGGCCAAAGCAGTCATGCCCAGACCGGCCACGGAGATGTCATGTGCCGGGAAGTTGAGCAACTTTCCGCTGGACAGACGACCGAAAAACTGAAGGGGTTTGCCACGTGGCGTTTCGATCCGGAACGTGTCGCGGCGTTGCAGGCGAACAACGTGTTTCGGCAAGGCCACCGAAAACGCCTTGCTGCCGCCATAGATCATCTCCGAGGCCCGCCCGGTGGTGAATTGGACGTGGATACCACCGGGACGCCCGATAAACACGTTGTGACTGCTTTGCAAAAAGTGCCGATTGATGTCGGCACTGCCGCTGCAATCGAAAACCAGGATATTTCGGTCCGGTAGCGCGTTAAGCAAGGTCGTGAGCATGACCTCCCCACCGCCGAACGAGACTGAAAACTGGTCGTTTGTCCGGGCATAGCCGCCGAGCAGAAAAGCGACTGGCCGCGTGCCGACAACATGGAAACGCTCTTCGATTTCCGCTTCGGAGAGTTGGGCAATCTGGCTCATGCCAACTCCAGGACACGCAGCAACGATGAGGTATCGTCCCGCCCCCAACCTTGCGCCGTGAGCGCATTTAGTTGCTGCGCCACAACGGCAGCCAGCGGCACAGCAACCCCGCTCTGGCGAGCCGCTTCGAGGACCAACCCGAAATCCTTGTGATGCAAGCGGGCCTCTATGCCCGCCGAAAAATCGCGGCGAACCATGCGTTCGCCCATGACATCGAGCACGCGCGAAGCGGCCGAACCGCCGGCCAGCGCCTGCCGCACCTTGCCACAATCGACACCTGCCGCGGCAGCCAGACGCATGGCCTCGGCCGCAGCCTGAATGGCGGCCACCATGATCATCTGGTTGCAGGCCTTGGCCACCTGCCCTGCGCCATTCGGGCCGACATGAACGATACGCTTGCCCAGACAGTCGAGCAGCGGCCGCACGCGATCGAGCACCGCCGCATCGCCACCGGCCATGATGGCCAGCGTGGCGTCGATTGCCCCCTGCTCACCGCCTGAAACGGGCGCATCAAGAAAATGAATGCCTTTTTCGCCGAGCTTCTCAGCGATATGCCGCGCCGCATCGGGCGCGATGGTCGAGCAATCGACCAGCACCGAACCGGGCGCCAAGCCCTCGACCAGGCCATCTTTGCCGAGCGCAACGCCTTCGACGTCGGCGCTCGAGGTGATCACCGTGAACACCACGTCGCAGCAACGCCCCAATTCGGCCGGCGTAGCGCAGATGCTTGCCGGTAGATCACCAATGCTTTCCGGGCGACGCGCCCAGACGGCCAGTTCATGGCCAGCCTGTTGCAGATGCAGCGCCATCGGGCGCCCCATGGCACCGAGGCCGATGAACCCAACTTTCATTCCTGCCCCGACAACCGCTCGAGCAATTTGAGGACGGCGATCGAATCATCTTCGCCCATGCCGGAGCCCACCATGGCGCTGAACATCTGCGCCGTCGCCGCCGAACCGGGCAGGCAAAGGCCGAGTTCGTGGGCCGTCTGCATGACGATGTTCAAATCCTTTTCGTGCATCCAGCTTTTGAAGCCCGGCTTGAAATTGCGGTCGAGCATGCGTTGACCGTGGTTTTCGAGGATCTTCGAGTAAGCGAAGCCACCGAGCAGCGCTTCGCGCACCTTGCTGCGGTCAACACCGTTTTTGGCCGCAAAAGCAAAGGCCTCGGCCACCGCCAGCACGCCCATGCCAGTCACGATCTGGTTGGCCGCCTTGGCGACCTGCCCGGCCCCGCTGGCGCCAACGTGCACGATGTTCTTTCCCATGCATTCGAAAGCCGCCTTGGCCTTGGCAAACGCCGCTTCGGAACCGCCAGCCATGATCGAGAGGGTGCCGGCTATGGCGCCAACCTCGCCACCGGACACCGGCGCATCGACAAAATCGACACCGGCCAGTGCCAGCTCTTCGCCGATTTTCCGCGCCGCAGCCGGCGCGATGGTGCTCATATCGACGGCAACCAGCCCCGGCTGCCCGACGCTCGCAACACCGCGCATGACTTCGGCGACGTCAGGCGCGTCGGCCACCATCGAAATAACCAGTTCGTTGCCGCGGGCGGCTTCGGCCGGGCTGGCGGCGCCTTTGGCGCCGGCGTCGAGCAGCGGCTGCATGGATTCGGCGCGACGCGCCCAGACGGTGACGGCATGGCCACCTTTGATGAGGTTGAGCGCCATCGGGCGCCCCATGATGCCGAGGCCGATAAATCCAATTTTCATGCTCAACTCCGTGTCGTTATGGCTCGAATTTTAGGCCCCAAGGCCAGTCGGTCACAAGCCGGATCAGGCAGGCAGGGGCACGTAGTCAGCGCAGCGACCGAAACCGATGACTTCATCGGCTGACACCGGCTCGAAGAAATGGAAGCCCTGAACGCGCTCGCACTCCAGCGTGCGCAGGAACTCCGCCTGGGCAAAGCTTTCGACGCCCTCGGCCACCAGTTGCAAGCCAAGTGAACGGCCGAGCATGACAATGGATGTGACCAGCGAAGCGGCCTCGGGATCGGTATCCACATCAGCCAGGAAAGAGCGGTCGATCTTCAGGCGGTCAAGCGGGAAGCGACGCAGGTAGGACAAAGACGAGTAGCCGGTACCGAAATCGTCGATGGCCAGACGAACACCCATGGCCTTGAGCTGGGCAAGCGTCTGGATGGCGGCATCGACCCCGTGCATGACCGTACTTTCGGTGATCTCCAGTTCCAGACGATTGGCCGGCAGGCCCGTTTCGGCCAGTATCCCCCGCACTGTCTGTACGAAATCCGGCTGGCGGAACTGATGTGCCGAAATGTTGACCGCCATTTCACCCATGTCGATGCCCGTATCCAGCCAGCTACGGACCTGCCGACAGGCTGTCAGCAATACCCAGTGCCCGAGCTGCTGGATAAGCCCGCACTCTTCGGCAACGGGAATGAAGTCGGCCGGCGCAATCATGCCGCGGACAGGGTGTGCCCAGCGCACGAGCGCCTCGACCCCCACCACCTTGCCACTCAGCAGGTCGATCTGCGGCTGATAATGCAAGACCAGCTGGTTTTCGGCCAACGCCCGCCACAACTCGCTCTCCAGATGCAAACGCTTGTTGGCTGCTGCGTTCATCGATTCGGCAAAGAACTTGTAGTTGTGGCGCCCCGCCGCCTTGGCGGCGTACATCGCCGCGTCGGCGTTGCGGATCAGCGTGAGGCCGTCCCGACCATGTTCGGGATAGAGACTGACGCCGATCGATGACGTGTTGTGCAGCAAATGTCCGTCGATGTCGCAGGGCTGGCCAATGACCATCACCAGACGATTCAGCAACCCGACGATCCTATCGTCACGATCAAGCTGGTTGATGACGACGACGAATTCGTCGCCGCCCAGGCGAAAGAGTCGCGTCGAGCGATCCATTTCCGCCCCCATGCGTTGAGCCAACTCAGCCAGCAGCCTGTCACCTGCATGATGCCCCAGCGAATCGTTGACCGTCTTGAAATTGTCGAGGTCGATGATCAGCAGCGCCAGACGGTTGATGCCGGGAACGGCGCCGTCAAGCAGACCGGCGAGATGGGCATCGAGTGCCAGGCGGTTCGGCAAATTGGTCAACTGATCGTGATGCGCGAGGTAATCGAAGCGTTCCGCTTGCGCCTTGGCTTCGCTGATATCCGCAAAGGTGGCCACGAAATGCGAGGCCGCCCCGGTCTCGTCGCGGATCGCCGTGATGCGCATCTGCTTCGGATAGAGGCTCCCATCCTTGCGCCGATCCCAGACCTCGCCATTCCAGTAGCCGTTCTCCGCGACGAAGTCCCAGATGATGCGGTGATAGTTCAGGCCTTGATGGCCGGCGCTGAGACGTGTCGGCGTCAGGCCGAGAACCTCGGCTGCGTTGTATCCGGTGATCTGCTCAAAAGCAGCATTGACCGACAGTATCCTTTGCGCAGCATCGGTCAGGATCATCGCCTCGGAGGCGTGGTCGATCATCTGCCGCTGCAAGGCAAACTGCTGGTTCGCCTGGTCGCGCACACCAAATAACAAGCGGCAACCTTCGATAATCAGGAGGGTGGCAACGAGGCCGATCGCAAAGAGCAGAAAACCCCACGATGGCGTGGGAACGCCCATGAAATCATCGGAAGATCCGTCCAGATTTCCCGAATACTGTCGGTTTATCGACCACCAATCGAGGCCAAGGATGGCCCAGATCAGGAGAATTGCCGCGCAGGCAAACATTACGAGTTTTCGGCCGGCAAATGCCGGAATGTGCTGCACAGGTAGACTACGCCTTTGGTTATATTCAAGGCAGTTTACCCCAATAAAACAATGTGTCTCGAAGTTTTTTTAAAGCAGAATCACGTCAAACTCAAACTTCATATTCAAAAACGCGTGACTCAAGCTTAGTCACTGATCGAGCAGCGCATTTTCACTGCCAAACTCAGCTCCCGCAGCTCCCGTTGCTGCGCTTCATGCCCATTCTGGCCAGCAGTTTTTCGGGCGGACAAAAGCCGGTGAAGCCACTTTGCAGCAAATTGAGGCCAACAAACGCCGTAAAGGCGAGGAACCACTCCGAGACGAAGATCGGGCTGCCCTGGTAACCGAGGGCAAGGGATAGCAGGACGAAAAAACCGGCCATGATGCGGATGACGCGTTCGATAGTCATGATTGATGCTCCTTGCGGAAAGCTGCGAAGTAAAGGACGGGAATGACGACGAGGGTGAGCAGGGTGGACACCATGATGCCGAAGATCAGGGCCAGCGCCAGACCGTTGAAGATCGGGTCGTCGAGGATGAACATGGCGCCGAGCATGGCTGCCAGCGCAGTCAGGGCGATGGGTTTGGCGCGCACCGCTGCCGACTGGATGACCGCCTCACGGAAAGGCATGCCGGTTGCCACCTGCTGTTTGATGAAATCGACGAGCAGGATGGAGTTGCGGACGATGATGCCGGCCAGGGCGATCATGCCGATCATCGAGGTGGCCGTGAATTGCGAGCCGAACAGCGCATGGCCGGGCATGACGCCGATGATGGTCAGCGGGATCGGCGCCATGATGATGAGCGGCACGAGGTAGCTGCCGAAGTGGGCGACGACCAGCAGGTAAATGAGGATCAGGCCGACACCGTAGGCGATGCCCATGTCGCGGAAGGTTTCGTAGGTCACCTTCCATTCGCCATCCCATTTGACGCTGTAGCCGGCATAGGGATCGTTCGGCTGGCGAATGAACCATTCGCCGAGGGTGCCGCCCTCCTTGAGTTCCATCCCGTTGATCTTGCTGCGGATGTCGAACATGCCGTAGAGGGGCGAATCGAGCTTGCCACCCATGTCGCCGACGACATACACAACGGGCAATAAATCCTTGTGATAGATGGCTTTTTCGCGGGCCGAATCGCGCACCTCAACCAGTTCGGACACCGGGACCAGATGGCCGTCCCGCGAGCGAACGCGCAGTTTCAGCAGAGCATCGAGACTGGACTGCTTCTCGGCTGGCAGCGTGACGCGAACGGGAATTTCGAATTTGGATTCGGTATTGCGCGCTGGCGTCACATCCTGCCCGGCCAGCCCCATGCCGACCACTTCGACGATGTCGCTCTGCACGACGCCCAGTTGCGCCGCCTTGCTTTGCAGCACATGCAGGACGACCTTGCGCGAATCGGCCTCGATATAGTCGTCGACCGCAACTATGTCCTTCGTTTCCGCGAATACCTTGCGCACCTGCTTGCCGACGCTCATCTGGCCCTTCATGTCGGGACCGTAGATTTCGGCAACGATGGGCGACATGACAGGCGGCCCCGGCGGCACTTCGACGACCTTGGCGACGCCGCCGTTGAATTTGCCGATGGCCTCGATGCGGTCGCGTAGCGAAACCGCTATTTCATGGCTCTGCCGAGTCCGGTGCTGCTTGTCGGCCAGATTAACCTGAATGTCGCCCCGCTCCGGCGCCGCGCGCAAGTAGTACTGGCGGACCAGGCCGTTGAAATTGATCGGACTGGCCGTTCCGGCGTAGGCTTGGTAGTTGGTCACGTCCTTTTCCAGCGCCAGTTCGGCGCCGATTTCATGCAGCACGCGAGCGGTCTCTTCGACCGGCGTACCGACCGGCATGTCGAGGATGATCTGGAACTCGCTCTTGTTGTCGAAAGGCAACATCTTGAGGACCACGAGTTGGAAGTAGGCCAGCGATACCGAGCCGAGAATGAGGAGGACAACGGCGATGGCCAGCTTGATACGCGCCGCCCCACCCTGAATTGGATCAAGGAACGGCGTCAGCAGCTTGCGGAAAGTGCCGTCGAGGCGGGCGTCGAGCTTCGACGGTTGATGCGCCCCCTGGGCATTGCCATGCGACTTCATCATTCTCAGCGCCAGCCAGGGCGTGACGACAAAGGCAACAGCCAGCGAAATGGCCATGCCCATCGACGAGTTGATCGGGATCGGGCTCATGTACGGCCCCATCAGGCCGGTCACGAAGGCCATCGGGAGCAGCGCCGCGATGACCGTCAGGGTGGCCAGGATGGTCGGGCCGCCGACTTCATCGACGGCCGGCGGGATGATGTCGAGCAGGCCTTTTTCGGGGTATAGCCCTTGCCAGCGATGGATGTTCTCGACGACCACAATGGCGTCGTCGACCAGAATGCCGATGGAAAATATCAGGGCGAACAACGACACGCGGTTGAGCGTGAAGCCCCAGGCCCAGGAGGCGAACAGCGTCGCGGCAAGGGTCAGCGTCACCGCGATGCCGACGATCACTGCTTCGCGCTTGCCCAGTGCGAAGAAAACAAGCAGCACAACAAAGGCCGTCGCAAAGATCAGCTTGCCGATCAGCTTCTGGGCCTTCTCGGTCGCAGTCTCGCCGTAGTTGCGCGTCACGGTGACCTCGATACCATCGGGAATGACCGTGTTTTTCAGGTCGTTTATCCGGTTGACCGCAGCAGTCGCCACATCGGCCGCATTGACGCCCGGCTGCTTGGAGATCTGCATCGTGACAGCCGGAAACTCGCCATCCCTGTTGCCAAACCAGGCGTATCGCTTCGGCTGGTCCGGACCATCCTCAACGGTGGCCACATCGCTCATGTACACCGGCTTGCGTGCGCCAGGCTCGCCGCGCACGGCAATGACCAGTTGCTTAACATCGGCGGACGATTCGAGGTAGGTGCCAGTCTGCACCAGCACTTCGCGGTTTCCGGCGGTCAGGCTTCCTGTGGATTGCAGGGCATTCGAGACTTTGAGGGCGCCGGCGATATCCTGCGGCGTGACAGCGTAGGCATTCATCCGCTCGGCATCCATGAGCACGCGGATGGCGTGATCGGGGCCGCCGATGGTCGAGATGTCGCGCGTGCCCTTGATGCGTTTGAGTTCGATCTCGACGGCGCGCGCTACCTGCTGCAAATCAAAGGCGGAACGCGCCGGGTCTTTGGTCCAGAAAGTCAGACCGACAATCGGCACATCATCGATGCCGCGTGGCTTGATGACCGGCTCGGCAACGCCAAGATTGGGCGGCAGCCAGTCACGGTTCGAATGCACGGTGTCGTAGAGGCGGACTACCGCGTCGTTGTATTTGACGCCGACGTCGAATTGCACGGTGATCACCGCCATTCCGGGGCGTGAAGCCGAGTAAACATGCTCGACGCCATGCAGGCGCGACAGCACTTGTTCGCCGGGGCGGGCCACCAGATTTTCGACATCCTTGGCCGAGGCGCCAGGGAAGGCGACCATCACATCGGCCATGGTCACGTCGATCTGAGGCTCCTCCTCGCGCGGCGTGACGAGCGTGGCGAACAGGCCCATCAGGAATGCGACCAAAGCCAGCAACGGCGTCATTCGCGAGTTCTGGAAGGCGGCGGCTATGCGCCCGGAGACACCAAGGTTCGTGCCGAGCGTAGTCTTCTCGCTGCTCATGGCCTAGTTTGCCGACTTGAGCTGGATGCTGGCCTTGACCGGGTCAGTGACCACCTTGTCACCGGCCGACAAGCCAGCCAACACCTCGACTTCGCCCTGTCCGACGGCGTCGCCGAGACGCAGCTGACGCAGCGACAGGCGGCTATCGCTTGTCTGCACATAAACAGCGGCCACCTCACCACGGCGAAGCACGGCACTGACCGGCACGGTCAGCTTTTCGGACTGGCCGGTAACGAAATGCACGCGGGCGAACATGCCTGGCGTCGCTTCCGGCACGTCGGGGAGTGTCACGCGCACCTGCGAAACGTGCGTCGCAGCATCAGCCGTCGGCAGCACCTGAACCTTGACCGCATCAACCCATTTGCCGAGTTCAGGAAACTCGACGCGAGCCGTTTTGACATCACGCATCGCCTTCAGACGGTATTGCGGAATACTCGCCGTGACGCGAAGGGAGCCCGGCTGGTAAATCGTGAACAGCGGCTTGCCCGGCGTTGCCATGTCGCCCATTTCGGCATGGCGACGGGCGATGATGCCGGTCATCGGCGCCACGATGGTTGCGTGGCTCTGGCCGGCGCCGGCGGCAGCACGATTGGCAGCGGCTGCATCGAGGTCGGCTTTGGCCTTGTCGAGCGCGGCCGGACTCATGAATTTCTGCATGACAAGACTCTTCGTCCGGTCGTAGCTGACCCGGGCGTTGGCATACTGAGCCTCAGCAGCGCGCGCCGCTTCGGCCGCCTCGCGGGCGTCAATGCGCATCAGCACATCGCCCTTCTTGACGGACAGGCCAGCATCGGCCCTGACCTCAAGGACACGGCCGGCGATCTGAGCTCCCACCGTCGCCTGCTGCACGGCTTCGACCAGCGACTCGGCAGGAAAGGCCAGATCGACGGCATGCGGCTTGACGGAGATGACCGGCAAAGGCTCCGCAGCAACTGCTACGGTCAACCCGAAAAAAAGACTCAAAACGAAAGGATGAAAAATGTTTGCGTTCATAAATATAAGCATACTCTAATCAACGATCCCGGCACAAGCCACAGCCTTCTGATTCATTGATTTTATTGCGTTTTATCTACAGTGCAGTTGGCATCATGACGCCTGCCAGATGTTCCGGCAGCGGGTCTCCTTGATCCACCAGCACGACGCTGCACCCAGAATGGCGCAAATCGCGACCACCAGCACACCGTACCGCCAGGCTTCGACACCATAGACGCGCGCGCCAGCGACCATTTCGCCCCGCCAACCCAGATCCATCACCCAGCCAACCAATGGCTGCAGCAAGGCGCCCGCGAGAAATCCACCCATGTTGGCAACACTGGTCGACATCCCTGACAACAGAGGCGGGTTGACCTCCTTGGAACAGGCCCAGGTCAGGCTGAAGCCGGCCGTACTGAGCCCCAGCAAGGCAAACAGCAGATAGGAGACCGACAATGGCATGGTGATACAGGACAGCAGCACCAGCCAGATAACGGCATACAGGTGAGACACGGCGATGAGCACCGGTTTGCGGCGACCCAGCCGATCGGATAGCCCGCCGATGAACAGGCAACCTATGGCAAAACCGCCGAACCAAAGCGACAGATGCGTCGTCGCCACCGAACGCACCATGCCATGCACCTGAATCAGATAGGGCGTTGCCCAAAGGCCGGCAAAGGTAAAAAAGGCGCCGGACATCCCGGTATTGACCAGAACCGCGGGCCACGTGTTGCGGTTTTTCACCACCGAGAGCAGGCTGGACAACACCACGGTCCGGTCGAAACGCGGCTTTGGCGACGACTCGGCAGATTCCGGCGCATCGCGCACGATCAGCCAACACAAAAAGCCAAGCACCAGCGACGCGAAGCCGACGCCGATGAATACGCCTCGCCAGCCGGTCGCCTGCGCCACCGCGGAGAGCGGCGCGCCAGCCAGTACGGAGCCGAGGTTGCCGATCAGCATGCAGATGCCGACCATGGTGGCGAAGCGGTTCTCTTCGAACCACACGGCAATCAACTTGAGCATGGCGATAAAGGTCACCGACACGCCCAACCCGATCAGCGTCCGCCCAACCAGCGCCAGGTCGAGCGTCGGCGCCATTCCGAAGAGAAAACTGCCGGCACTGCCAACCAGCGCGCCGAGTAGCAAAATCCGCCGCGGCCCCAGCGTATCGACGAGGATGCCGGTCGGAATCTGCATGACCGTATAGACGTAAAAATAGGTCGCCGCCAAGACCCCGAGCGAAGCTGCCGAGGTCTCGAAGGCGGCAGCCAGATCCGGTGCAATGCCGGCTGGTGCAAAACGCTGGAAGAACGAGAGGATATAGGCCACAGCAACGACGCCAATGGCGATCCAGCGACGGCGCATCTGTTCCGGAGTCAAGGCCTTCATTCAGTCTTTCGTTTCATTGTTTTGCACCTGCAGTACGGCGACTATTTCTGGGAGAGCACCCACTTGGCAAGGGTTGCCGCTTCGGCATCTGTCACGTTGTTCGCCGGCATCGGCACCTGGCCCCACTCGCCTTGGCTGCCATTCTTGATCTTTGCCGTCAGGGCTGCTTCTGCCCCCTTTTCGGCGGCTCGCTTGGCGGCGATATCCTTGTACGCCGGACCGACGATCTTCTTGTCGACGGTATGGCAGGTCATGCAGTTCTTGGCTTTCGCCAGGTCCGGCGAGGCCTGGGCTGCACCAGCCATCAGCAGGAAAGCACCGGCAATCAAGATCATCTTTTGCATACCAACTCCTCCATAATTTTTGCGGCCGACAGAAAAACCTGCCGAAAAAACCGCAGAACGCCAACAAACCGCCTCAGGATGCCATGTCGATCAACAGCATCTCGATCTCCGAACGCCCGACCGGACTCGCCATGGCGATAACCATACAGCCGGGATGGAGCAAGAAGTCCTGGTCAGGATTGAATTGCCAATGGCCATCCTGCTTGCGCACTGCCAGGAACACGTAGTTGGCGCTGCGCAAGGTCAGTGACCCGATCGGCTTGGGCACAAAGCCGGCAGGCACCGGCACCTCCTCGACGCGCAGATTCTTCTCCGACTTCAGCATTTCATCGAGGAACGAAACCACATGCGGCCGGATCATGGCCGACGCAATGCGCATGCCTCCGGTAAAGTCGGGCGAGACAATCGCATCCGCTCCGGCCTTGCGCATTTTTTCAACGTTTCTTGTCTCGGTACAGCGCGCCACGACACGCAATTCGGGCTTCAGTTGCTTGGCGGTGATGACGATCATCAGGTTTCGCGAATCGTCGCCAGTCACGGCAAAAAGCCCCTTGGCGTCCGCCAGATCCGATGCGACCAGCACATCGTCATCACTGGCATCGCCATGAAGATAGAGAAACCCCGGGTTTTTTTCCTTGTAGTCCTCCAGTCGCTGAAGGTCTTCGTCAATGCCGACAAAGTGACGATTGGTTGCCTCCAGTTCGTGCGCAATGTTGCGTCCGACCCGTCCGAAGCCACAAAGAATATAGTGACCCTTGAGTTTCCTGATTGCTTTTTCCATGCGTTTTCTCCGCAGGGTTCCATTGAGATCGGTTTCAAGCAGCGCCACGGTAACCACCGAGAACAGCAGAGACAGATTGCCGGCACCGAGAATACCGATGACCACTGTCAGGATTCGCGCCGGCTGATTGCTCGACATGTCGATGATTTCGCCGAAGCCGATGGTGGCGACGGTTATGAAG
The DNA here is from genome assembly GCA_016790815.1 of Dechloromonas sp. GTDB lineage: Bacteria > Pseudomonadota > Gammaproteobacteria > Burkholderiales > Rhodocyclaceae > Azonexus. The sequence continues at coordinate 7,098 of JAEUOG010000020.1, read as the reverse complement.
GTCATGTAGAAGCAGTCAAACCACGAATACTTGCCTTCGGTCAGCACCATGTAGCCGATGGTGCCAAACAAGTGCACCGCAAACAGCATCCAGAGCGCGACAAAAAGCAGCCGGACGATGTATCCGGTATCCAGAGCCCTGATTGGTGAAACGCGGGGACTGTCTCTCATTCAGCCAATGGCACCGACTGGGTCATGAAGATGACCGCCTTGCCGCCATCCATATTCGCATGAAGCGACTCGACCAGTGGCGGACTGACCGGCTGATCGGCATCCCACTTGATGATGAAGTTGGCGCCGGACCCGCCGGAAGCGTCATTCAGTTCAACGAACAGCTCCAGCGTTCCGTACGGGGCGATGCTCGCGGGCGCCGGCACGCGTTCGCCGAGCAACTTCCCATTGGTATCGAAATACCTGGCAGATGACACCCGGATCGGTCGCTTGCCATCGGTATTGCGGATGCTGACCAGTGCGGAGAGCAACACCTGCGACGCCTTGCCGCTCTTGCCCAGATTGCCGTATGCCATGTGCGAGTAGATGGGCAGATACAGCGTCTGTCCTTTGGTCAGCGGCCTTGCATCCTGAGCCAATGCTGCGGTCGACACCAAAAAACCCGCAAAAAACACGGCGCCAAGCGAGCTTCGCAGAAATTTCCGGTATTGCATGCAGCCCCCCCAGCTCGTCCAGTATCTGGCTTTTTTGCCATTTACCCCGATTCTGCCATAACCCCCGTCGATATGGGCGTTCGGGAGAAGCCGGCCTAGCGCGCTTTCGAAGCGACCAGTGAGTGCAGCATGCCGCCGAGCGATGTCCAATTCACCGGCTTGGCTATGTAGCTGGCCGAAAGCTGGGCGGCACGCTCGAAGAATTCGTGGTCACAACGCCCGGTAACCAGCACCACAGGAAAGTCGACACCGCGCGTCTGGCGAATGGCCGAGCAGACCTCGAAGCCGTCCAGCCCGGGCATTTCGACATCGAGCAATGCGATGTCGAAGTCGGCTTGCTCGAACGCGCGCAACGCATCGCTCCCGTTGTCGACCAGCGTCAAGGCAAAACCACCGCTGACCAGCGCTGCCTTCAGCAGCAACCCTGCCGTTGGATCATCATCGGCGGCGAGGAGGCGCAAGGGCGCGACTGTCATGCCCCACGCCCTGCCAACAAAGCCTTGAGTGCTGCCTCGACGCGCCTCCATTCAGCGCGCAGCCCGTCAACGCGCGTCAGCAACTGGCGCATCTGCCCTCCGCGACCAAGCTGCTCGATCTCGCCGCAACGTTCGGCCAGGCCGTTGGCACCAACGTTGAAGCTGCTCGATTTGAGGGCGTGGGCCGCGCGAGCCAGCAAGCTGGCGTCCCCATCGGACAATCCCTGGTCAAACAGAGCCCATTCGCGCTCTGCAGCGTTCAGATAGGCAGCCAGCACCTGCCTGGTGAGCGCCTCCGGGTTTTCAGGGAACAAGGCCCTAATTTTCTCAAGCGCTTTCGGATCGAGGGGCGACGCGTCGCTGCCTTGATTTTCGTACCGCTCCCGGGGAGATGGCGCAACGGTCTCGACCGACTTGCGCCGCTCCGCCGGCAGCCAATGCGCAAGTACCGCAAAGAGCGCGTCGCCGGTATAGGGCTTGGCCAGATAGTCGTCCATCCCTGCGGCGATACAACGTTCGCGATCCCCCTTCATGGCGTTGGCGGTCAATGCGATCACCGGTAGCCGCAGTCCCCCCGCCGCCTCACGTCTCCGGAATGCCTCCGTAGCCGCAAAGCCATCGAGATTCGGCATCTGGCAATCCATCAGAATCAGATCAACCGTTTCAGTCGCCAATAGGTCGAGCACCTGCTGACCATCGCACGCGGTAACGACCTCAAGCCCCATTCTCTGGAGCTGGGCGCGGGCGACAATCAAATTGCTTTCGTTATCTTCGGCAAGCAATACCCGGCCCCGCAGTCGTCGATCGGTCGCAACGGGTTTCTCATCTGGGCTATACCCTCCCTCGGCGAAGGCCGCCTCGACAGCTCGCAGGAATTCGGCCTGACGCAAGGGCTTTTGCAGGCAGGCCAGCACCTCAAGCTTCGCTGTCGCCAACTGCTCTTTCATGGAAGGCTCAGCTGAATATACGATCACGCGAATCGCGGACAGGCGCTGATCGGCATGCAATGCGCGCAACAGGTCCATACCAGAAAGTTCAGCCATCTCCATATCGATGACCAGCAGCGCATACGGCTCGCCCTCGGCCAATGCAGCATTCGCCATGGAAAACGCCGACAACCCGGAAGCGGCAGTATCAACCCGGAATCCGCGCCCATGAAGCTGACCAAGCAGAATCCGGGAATGAGCCGGGGTGTCATCAACAACAAGCAGGCGGCGACCAACCTCCCTGGTGACCTGCGGCGCCAGCAATGGCTCAACAAGCTTGCCGGGCGGGAGAGAAAGCGCCACCGTAAAACTCGCGCCCTGCCCGGGCTGACTCTCGACAGCGATCGAACCGCCCATCATATCGAGCAGCCGCTGACAGATAGCGAGCCCCAGGCCTGTCCCCCCGTACTGGCGGGTTGTCGAGCCATCCGCCTGGGCAAAGTGCTCAAAAATACGCTGATGTGCCTCAGGCGGTATGCCGATCCCCGTGTCACTCACGGTCAACTGGAATTTCAGGCCCGATTCGGAACGTTCGACAACGCGCAAACGGAGAAATATTTCACCGCTTGCAGTGAATTTCACTGCGTTACCAAGCAAATTCACCACGATCTGCCGAACACGTAGCGGATCGCCACGCACGAACAGGCATTCGCCCGGAGGCATATCAGCCAGCAAATCGAGGCCCTTCTTGCTGGCTTGCTGCGCAAAAAGCGCCAGCGAATCCTCCAGCAAACGGCGCAGGTCGAAATCGACCACATCAAGTTCCAGTTTGCCCGACTCGATTTTCGAGAAATCAAGAATATCGTTGATGATCGCCAGCAAGTGCTTGCCAGAGCGCTCTACCGCCTCGACGAACTGGCGTTGCGTTGGCGCAAGGCCGGTATTGAGCAAGAGCTCTGTCATGCCCAGAACACCATTCATTGGCGTCCGGATCTCATGGCTCATGGTCGCCAGGAACTCGCTCTTGGCCAGACTGCCCGCCTCGGCCGCCTCCTTGGCGAGACGCAGTTCGCGTGTGCGCTGCTCGACGATCTGCTCAAGATTGCCCAGATGGGTCGACAACCAGTGATCCCGCTCGCGAATCTGGTCAACCATCAGGTTGAAGCCATTGGCCAGCTTGGCGATCTCCGTTATTCCGCTATCAGCTGCGCGAATATCCAGCCTGCCAACCGACACCTCAGCCATGTTGTGGGTCAGATCCAGCAGCGGCTCGACCAGCTTCTCCACTTGCCGCGCCTGCAAACGTAGCGCGATGGCCAGGGCCACTGCGAGTTCAAGCAATACCAAGCCGAGATAAATGAGCAACTGCTGATACACGCTGCTCATATCGAGGCTCAAGCGCAACCACCCGAAGGGCCGGTCGGGTTGACCGGGCCGTACCAAAAAATCAATCCGGTCCCAGTAAACTCGATGCCCAGCTACCGGATCGATCAGCGGCAAAGGAGTTGTATCCTCAGCCCCGTTGTGATCATAGGCTACGTAAACTGAATGGTCTTGCCTGAACAAGGCAGCCGAATAGTGGTTCTGCGTACTGCGCAGCGTCGAAAATTTCTCTCCGATTTCCTGGCGCGAGCCATCCTCCAAGGGCCGCTTCAAGGTCTCGTTGAGCAGCTCCAGGCGGGCGTAGCCTTCGGATACATGTCCCCGCAAGGTCATCCAGCCAGAGGTAAGCAGAATCAGCACCCCGACGATAGTCACCGCCACCAGCAAAGCATGAATATTGATGCTCGCGAGACGGGCGCGTATCGAAACGGTAGGCAGCTGGCTCAGCATGCACGCCCTTCGAGCGGGCGCTGAACGGAACGCCACGCCTCCGCAGCAACCTGAAATGTTCTCCGGTACGACTCCCTCAGATGGATGCGCAACTGGTCAGGCACGCATGCAGAAGAGCCCTCCAGACACCTCAACAATTGGCTTTCAAGATCGGCAGCCACACTGGAAAGCGCCACCGCACCGATGTTGGCCGCAGCGCTACGCAAGGCATGGACGGCCTTTTTCTCTCTGGCAAGGTCTCCGATGCAGCCCTGCCAAGTCAGCTCCCAAGCAGAAAAATGCTCGACAAACAGCCCCACGGCCTGCCACCAGAGCGTGGGCTGATCAAGCATGCGCTCGACAGCTGCGCTCACTTCGAAGCCTTCCAGAGTATGGGGAACAGACATCCAGTTCGATAAGCTTGTTGGTTGATCGACAACGACTGAAAACAGGCATGAATTGTCGCCCGAGAAGCCGACGCAATGTTAAAAAATAGTAAAACAAAGCCTTTGTTTTACATTGGATTACAATCCTGCTTTTACTGTGGAATCGAAGCAAACAGACATGCGTCAGACTGCGCTTATTGTTGAGGACGATCCGGGAACTCGCCATGTGCTGAGTTCAACTCTGTCCGCTGCCGGAATAGATTGTATTTTTGCCGAAACCGGCGCAGCCATGTGGCGGCAAATGGACGAGAAACCTGACGTCATCATTCTTGACCTCAGCCTGCCGGATGCCGACGGGCTTGAACTGCTCCGCCAGTTGCGCCAAACATCCGAGGTGCCGGTACTGATCCACTCCACCCGCTCCGACGAAATAGAGCGCATCATCGGCATCGAGATTGGCGCCGACGACTTTTTGCCCAAACCCTGCAACATGCGGGAGCTGCTGGCCCGTACACGTAGCTTATTGCGTCGCACACAACGCGCCACTGCAACCCGCGGCGAAATGCGCCGCCTCCATTTCGGCGACTGGATGCTGGATCCCGCCTCACGCGAACTCACGCTCGCCGGCGGAAAACCAACGCCGCTCGGGGTTTCTGGCTTTGCGCTGCTTCTCGCTTTTCTTGAACACCCTTTCGAAGCGCTTTCCCGGGAGCAACTATCGCGCGTCCTGAAGCGCGAATACATCCCCTACGACCGGATCATCGACGTCCACGTCAGCCAGATCCGCCGCATTCTGGGCAAGCAGGCCGATGGCAGCCACTTCATCAAGACGCTGCGCTCACAGGGCTATGTTTTCATCGCCCAAGTAGACGCCGTCACCTGACCACGTTCCCGTTAACGCCAAAGGCCACGCATCTGCATGGCCTTTGTCTTTTTGGGAGCTCCGACCGGAAATCCGGTCGGGCCATCCGGGTCTGCCTTACTTCACCAGCCCCTTGCAACCACCCACCGTATTGCCGCTACACGGGATCGAGGTCTCGCGGTTGATCAGCCACTTGCCTCCCGCCTTGATCATTTCCAGGGTCTTCTGCGTGGTGTCGTTGTAGCCCTTCGACTGGTAGACCTGGCGGAACTCAGCGAAGGCGCGGTCGTTGCCGTCCATGCGGACCTTCATGTCCTGGATGTCGACGTTGATGTCGCCACGGGCGGAGATACGACCACGGCGCAGTTGTGCCCAGTCTTCGCGGGTCAGGCCACCATCCGGGGTAAAGGTTGGGGCGTAAAAGCCGCTGTAGGAGGCGTAGTCGCGGGCTGACCAGGCGGCGGCCCAGGATTTCACCTGCGCCTCGATGCCGGCTTCGGGGCTGAGGGCGACCGGCGCGGCGACGAGCGGGGCTCGCGAGGCATTGAGGGCAGCGGCTTTGGCGTTGAGTGCTTCACGGTCGGGCTGGCCGAGGGCGATTGGGTCGCTCGGGCAGAGCTGGCTGGGGTCGATGTCTGCCAGTTCGTCTTTGCCCGGGGTGGGGGTGTCAAGGCGCTGCAGGCCGAGTTGTTCGAGGAGGGTGCCCATGCCGGCGTAGGTGCGCAGGTAGGAGAGGGTCAGGTCGGTGTCGGCGTTGACGTTGGCGCGACGGGCGGCGAGAAGTTCGTTCTCGGTGTCGAGCAGGTCAAGCAGGGTGCGCTGGCCAACGTTGAACTGGTCACGGTAGGCGTCACGGGTTTTTTCAAGGAGGGCGACCTGACGGGCGTTGAAGGTGGCTTGTTCCTTGAGGCGCAGGACGTCGTTGTAGGCGATGAGGAGTGTCTGCCGGGTGTCGCGGCAGGCTTTTTCGCGCAGGTCTAAGGCGATGTTTTTCTTTTCGATGGTCTGCTTTTCGCGGGCGCGGTCGGAGCCGCCGTTGAACAGGTTCCAGCTGACCACCAGTTCGGCGACGTTGTAGTCGCGCTGACCGCTGTCGCCGAGGTAGTTGCGGGTCTGGTCGGTGCGCGCACGGAAATCGAGCTTGGGCGAATAGGCCGCCCGGCGCGCGTCGATTTCATGCTGGCTGGCCTCGATGTTCTCGGTTGCCGCCAGCAAGGCCGGATTATTGCGATGCAGGGTATCGAGCGCGGCCTTGGCCTGTGCCGGGAAGGCGCCGTTGACCTGGGTCGGGGCGACGATGGCGCCGGCCGGCTGGGCGCCGACGAGGCGCTGGTAGCGCGCCGAGACGTCGTGCAGATTGGCGTTTTCGGTGACCAGGTTGATTTCGGCCAGGGCCAGGCGGCTACCGGCCTGCTCGAGATCCACCCGACGCCCGACGCCGCTCTGGACGCGGCGCTGGATCTGGTCATGGGTTGCCTTGTGCTGGACATAGTTGTCCTTGGCCAGGTCGACCAGATGCCGGTAGCGGAGCACGTCGAGGTAAGCGCGGGAGGCTTCGAGCGCAACGTTTTCCGACGCGTCGAGCAGTTCGTAGTAGCGAACCAGGCGGGCCTTGTCGAGTCGACGCACCTCGCTGCGTGTCGCGAATCCGTCGAACAGCATCTGGTTCAGGCTGAGCACATAGCCGGTGCGGGTATAGTCGCGCTCGGCCGCCGACGGCGTACGCAGACTCTCCCGGCCGGAACCGGCCGTCAGGTCGACACGCGGGAAATAACCGCCGCGGGCGACGCCGATTTCCTCTTCGGCCGCCCGATAATTGTGCCACTTGGAAGTCACTTCCGGACTGTTGATCACGGCGCGCTGCGCCACGTCCTTCAGCGTCGCCTGCACCGGCGCGGCGGGAGGGGAAACCTGGGCAATCGCCGGTACGGCGGAAAGCATGCAGAGGACGGCAATGGCTTTATTGTTCATT
>JAEUOG010000078.1 GCA_016790815.1 Dechloromonas sp. | reverse complement strand
GCCGTACCCGTCGCCTCGAGCGCCTGTTCTATCCATGCGTTCGGCAAATGCTCGGCCAACCGGTCAAGACCGGCTACCGGTAGAACATCAGTGGTCGCGTAAAGTTGGCTCGCAAGCATCGAGCCGGAAGTTAACAGCTTTGGCTAATGTTTACAATGCTTTACGCAATAAATGAAAATGCCGTTCAGCGCTAACTGAACGGCATTGCCGCGGTAGTCGGGGCCTTTGATGATGCTGCCGGTAGCCGCCTCGCCGCGCAGCGATTGACCGGCAATGAGACCGGGGGTGTCAGCTGGCAGGCGAAATTTCAATGCTGCGTCCTTCTTGAAACGAAGGTCGTTGATGTAAAGCACGTCGTTGCCATCGCGGCGGAAGAGGAGGGATTCCGCACTGTTGCTGGGGACTGGCCAGGACTGAATGAGGGGGTAGAGGTATTGATCAGCAGCCGATACCAGCGCGATGGCTATCACGGGGCCGCCATCGGGGAGCTGCAGCGGCGCGATAAAGGCAATTTGGGGCGATGAATTGGGTGTGGTGCTTGGATAGAGGTCAGAACCGACTGCGTTGCCTGTGGAAATGGCCTGCCGAACCGCGGTGAGTAATCCTGGCGCTGGTGCCCCGTTGCTTTCCCCATGTTCACCGAAAACCTGGCCGCTGGCGTCGAGCAGCATAATGCTGCGATAGCCATGGATGGTTCGGTAATCGTCCAGGCGGGACTGAATATCGCGCCATGCGGCCGTGTCGCGCTGCTTGATCCATGTCGCAATCAAGCCCGCATAAAGGTGGCTGCGTCTTTTCAGCAGCTCGGCATCGCCCATGCGTTCGGCATGCCAGCTAACGATTTGCTCAACCTTGAAGGTGGCTATCGTCTGCAAACGAGCAAGCTCGCGGCGCTCGTGCGAAGCGAGGTTGAGCTGATGGGCCACGGTGGTCAGGATAACGGTTACCACCACCAATGCCAGCGCCAGCCATCGCCACGGGGCGGGTGAGGCGAAGGCCGACTGGTGAGCGTTATTCTGGGGTTCGGCGATGCGCAAGGTGGATATTCCGATGGACTACGGAACCGGCAACTGAACCGGGCGGGCAAAATAACCTATGACTTTAAACGCGCGGTGAAAATGCCAGTTGATCCAGATCAAGTGTGGTGTTGTCCGGCCTCTGCTTCGGGCCGGCTCATCCGGGCGTTTTGTGAAAATTCCGAGCCGGTCTCAGCGGGCATCGAGCGTCGGCATCTCGTGCCTGTAGGGTAGTGCTGCGGTCAACCGGGAAAATTGGCCAAAATTGGCAACCCCGGGTATCAGGCCTTGACTGGCCTTTTGGACAGTTTGCGTTGCAGTGTGCGCCGGTGCATTTTCAGCGCGCGGGCGGTGGCGGAGATGTTGCCGTCATTTTCGTTGAGCACGCGCTGGTTATGCTCCCACTCCAGGCGATCGACCGATAGCGGCTCGTCCGACACCATAACGTCCAAGTCGGGTTCGCCATCATCTTCGAAGGCTGCCAGAATGGCCTCGATTGCAACCGGCTTGACGAGGTATTGATGATGGCCAGCCGTTGCGGGATCAGGGCCGGGCCGGAAGTGCCGTTCAGCTCGACGACGACGCACCCGGCCTGCATTTCCTTTGCTGCAGCCAGTGCTGAAACGGTATCGCGGGTGCCCCGCACCGGGTAGCCGCGGCGTTCCGGCGTGCGCACGAGGATGGCGTTGAGGCTGGGGACGTCGCTCCGATACCGAAGAAATCAGCAACTATTCTGCCTCCCGGCGAAACTCCTTCGCCACAAACGCCCAAATCATGCGAGAAGCATCCGGCCCCTTCGCGTCGCTGAAGGGTTGCCCGGCAGCGCCGCCGCTCCAGGCGTGGGCGAGTTGGGCGATTTCGCAGTGCGTCGCGACCAGCCGGCCGGCTTTTCTGTAGTCGGTGATAGTCGCCGCGTAGCGGGTGCCGCGCTGCACGGTTCGCGGTTGGCTGGCTTTGGCAGAAACGCGTTCGGCCCAGCGTTCGGCGGCTTCGCGGCCGTTGGCGGGGGCGACGACGCGGTCGGCGGTGCCGTGGACGACGAGTAGCGCCGGTAGTTGGACGTCGGGCGGAACTGGCGGCAGCGGCGAGGGGGTGGCGCCTTTGCCGAACATCGCTTTGATGGCGCTGGCAGAGGAATGGGCGACGCCGGGCGCGATGCCGGAGTGCATGGCGACGGCGCGGAAGCGGTCGGGATGCTGCGTGGCAATCAGCACGGCCATGCCGGCGCCGGCGGAAATGCCGGCGAGGGCAATGCGCTTGCGGTCGACGGCCTGGGTGAGGCAAATCTGTTCGATGGCGGCGCTGATCGAATGGGCTTCCGCCTGCGCCCGGCCGTTGCGGGTGTCATACCAGTTCCAGCAGCCTTGCACGTTGGACAGTCGATCCTGCTCCGGGTAGAGCACGAAGAAGCGTTCGCGTTTGGCGATGCTGTTCATCCGGCTGCTGGCGGCCAGGGCGTCGGCATCCTGCCCGCAGCCGTGGAGCATGACGAGCAGCGGCAGGCTTTCGGTTTTGCGCACACCGGGCGGTTTGTAGAGCCGGTAACGGCGCGGCCCGGCGGCGCCGATGGCGATGCCGGCCGTCCATTCGGTCGAGCTTGCGCGGGGCTTTTTGGCGGTGACCGGCTTGGCCGCCAGCGGCGCGGCGCGCAGGCTTTCCTTGAGCGCTTTGGTGCCGACGCGCATGGCGGTCTGCGTCATGGTCTTCAACACTTTGTTGACCGATCGGCCCCATGCCGATTGTCGTGTTCGCCTTGCCATCTCAAGCCCTTGATCCTGGTTCCACGGTCAACCGGCTAAAAATGCCCGAGTTTGAAATCAGGTCTTGACCGGCCGCTTGGACAGTTTTCGCTGCAGTGTCCGCCGGTGCATTTTCAGGGCACGCGCGGTTGCTGATATGTTGCCATCATTTTCGTTGAGCACGCGCTGGATGTGCTCCCATTCAAGCCGGTCCACGGACAGTGGTTCGTCGGATGCCGGGAGGTCGAGATCAGGGCTGTCGTCATCATCGAAGGCAGAGAGGATGGCTTCGATTTCAACGGGTTTTGCCAGGTACTGGATGGCGCCGAGCTTGACGGCGTCGACGGCGGTGGCAATGCTGGCGTAGCCCGTCAAGACGACGATCCGGCAGTCCGGATTGATGGCCAGCAGCTGCGGGATCAGCGCGAGGCCGGAGCTGCCGTTGAGGTTGAGGTCCAGGACGACGCGGTTGGCCTGCATTTCGTGCGCTGTGGCGAGTGCCGATGCCACGTCGAGCGCACCGCGTGCCGGGTGGCCACGTCTTTCCAGCGTGCGAACGAGGATGGTGTTGAAACTGGGGTCGTCGTCGATGACCAGCGTGGATTCGCTCATGGTTTTATCCGTGGCAGTTCGATGCGGGCGAGGGCGCCGCCATCTTCGGGATTCAATAGGGTCAGGGTACCGCCAAGTTGTTCGATGGCGCTGCGGGTAAGCATCAAGCCGATGCCGCTCCCGCGCTGGTGAGCTGGAAAAGCTTCGTGCCCGCCAAGTTCGAGAACCTGCGCCGGGAAACCGGGACCATGATCGCGGATCTCGATGCAAATGGTAGCGCTGCACCAGCTCAGGCGCAGTTCCAGCGGGCTTGTCGTCGCGTTGGCGGCGTTATTGAGCAGGTTGAGAACCGCCTGTTCCAGCCGGGGGTCGGCCAGGATTTCCGGTGCTTCGCCATCGCTGGCGACGATGAGACGGCTGCTGGATTTTGGGCGTGCGGCGTGCCAACTCTGGCGCAAGTGGTCGATCCAGCGGTTGGCGGGCTCCAACTGCGCGTTTTCCAGGCGTTCGGCACCGGCACGACGTGAAAGGCCGGTAACGATTTCCTTGCAGACGGCGATCTGCTGCAGGAGCAGTCTGAGGTCGTCGCGCACTGGTTCGCTCAGGGCTGGATCGTTGGCCAGTTCGCCGGCGAGCAGGGCCATGGTGCCGAGTGGTGTGCCGAGTTCGTGGGCGGCGCCAGCGGCCAGCGTGCCCATGGCAACGACGCGTTCATCGCGCAGCCCCTGTTCGCGGGCGGTCGCCAGTTCGGCGTCGCGCTGGCGAATGACGCGGGTTGTGCGGACGATAATCCAGCCGATCATGGCAGCCGAGACGACGAAAATGAGCCACATGCCGCCCAGGTGCAGGCGCGTGGCGCGCGTGGCATCGGGCATTGGCAATGGAAGGTAGTAGAGCATCAGCAGCGAATAGGCGGCAATGGCGGCTGCCGTGACAATGGCCACGCAACGCGCCGGCAGGGTCAGCGCGGCGACGGCGACCGGTGGCAGGAGAAGCGAAACCAGCGGATTGGCGGCACCGCCGCTGAGGAAAACGATGGCGCTCAGCATGCCGATGTCGAACAGCAACTGGCTGAACAGCTCGTTGGCGGTGGCAGTCTGCGAGCGAGCCACCCGCCACTGTGCGATGCCATTGAACGCGAGGGCAATGGCAACGATGCCGAGGAGCGCCACTTGCGGTACGGGTATGTCGAGTAAACCGGGGCCGACCATGATGAGCTGGGTCAAAACGGCCAGCACCACCCAACGCCCAAAAACCAGGCGCCGAAGGTGGGCCAGGTGGTCGGTATTCGCTGTCGTGCACTGGGTAATTGCCATGGGCAGGATTATGCGTGATTTGTGTCAATTTTCAGTTCGATGCAAAGTGCGACAATTCGCCGCATCAGACTTGGGAGTTGCCTGTATGTTCAAAATCCTGCGTTTCCCGCTCTTGCTTGCCGCATTCGCGCTGAGTTATCCGGTTGCTGCGGTCGACCTCGAAAAAGGCAAGGAAATCAACGGCACCTGCGCCGCCTGCCACAGCGACAACGGCCAGGGCGGCAAGAAGGGCGAGTACCCGCGCATTGCCGGCCAGCAGGTCAAATACATCGAAACCCAGCTCAAGAATTTCCGCGCGCGGACGCGGGTCAATATCCCGATGTTCCCCTACACGCAGGAGCGCGAACTTTCCGACGAGGATATCAAGGATATCTCGGCCTATCTGTCAGGCATCGTCCTCGACACCAAGATGCCGACCTACACAGGCAATGAGGATGCGCTGACCAAGCTGTTGATGGCCGAGAAGGTCATGATCATCCCGCGCTCCGAAGGCGATCTGGCCAATGGCGAGAAGATTTACCAGAAACAGTGTGCCGGCTGCCATGGCAAGACCGGCCGGGGGCGCGGCATGTTCCCGATGCTCGTCGGGCAGTACACCAATTACCTGCAGCGCCAGGTCGACCTCTACCTCAAGGGCGATCGGCCGCATGACGAGGAGGGCACCGTCGGTTTGCTCAACGCCCTCAAGCCGCAGGATATCCAGGACATCCTGGCCTATCTGACCTCGATCCAGGAACCCAAGGAATGAAACGGCTCGCCCTGACACTCGTTGCCCTGCTGGCTGTGTCCGGCGCGTGGGCGCACGGCCATGCCGGACAGATCGATGACAGCATGCCGGACGCCCAGCGCATCCGCTTCTGCGAACGCGTCCGCGACCATGCCCTGCAGGCTTTCTACAATCGCGACAAGGGTCGGCCGATGAAGCTGTTCGACGAAGATGGCAGTGATAGCGCGCGCATCACCAACCACATCATCAAGCGCATCTACGACGAGCCGCAGATTTCCAGCCCGAAAAAGGCCGAAACCTTCGGCCGGGCGATCTGCAACGAAATGATGGGGTCGAAAGCCGCACCGGAATAGCGCTGGAGGCCATTTCCACGGTGAACGGGAAAAAAGGCCGAAAAATGAAATCCCGCCGGCCGGCGCGACGGGCTCAGAAAAGGTAGGGAATGAAGCGCCGGGTTTGCTGCATGTACTCGGCGTAGGAGTCGCCGAAATAGGCCAGGCATTCGCGCTCGTCGGAGCGCGCCGTGAGCCACAGCGCCAGCGTGGCAACGCCGCCCAGCCCGGCACCGGCCAGGCTCGGGTCCTGGCAGAAGGCGCCCCAGGCCAGCGCCAGCAGCGACGCGTACATCGGGTGGCGGATGTAGGCGAAGACACCATGCCTGACGAGTTGCGTCGTTTTCTCGAACTCGTAGAACGAGTCATCCTGGCGTTGCGCGCCGGCAGCGCCTTCACTCTTGAGCCCTTGCACGCCAGCGACGACCAGGGCGATGCTGGTCAGCATGAGCAGCCAGGACGCGAACTGGTGCGGCGAATAAGGATCGTCGCCCCAGATGTCGTGGTTGAGGACGATCAGGCCGAGAATGGCCTCCCACGCGAAGAAGCGCCAGAAACCGTGGCTGCCCGGCTGGCGCAGCGGCTTGCGCGACCACCAGACGACGATGGCGGAGCCGGCAAGAAAGAGAAGAAGGTCGTTCATGTCAGTCGGCAAAGGCAGTGGTCAGGGCTGCGATCATGTGGCCATGGTCGAGGACACCGGCGCTTTCGCGGATGCTGTGCATGGCCCACATCGGTGATCCGACGTCCACGCTGGGAATGCCGAGACGCGCGGCGACGATGGGGCCGATGGTGCTGCCGCAACCGAGGTCGGTGCGGTGGGCGTATTGCTGGCAGGGCACACCGGCCTTTTCGCAGATGGCCATGAAGCGGGCGGCGGTCTCGGCGCTCGTGCTGTAGCGCTGGTTGGCGTTACTCTTGATGACCGGGCCTGCATTGACCAGCGCGTGGTGGCAGGGCTCGTAAGCGGCCGGAAAATTGGGGTGCCAGCCGTGCGCCATGTCGGCGCTAATGAAGAAGCTCTGCGCCAGCATCCGGCGCTGATCTTCGCTGTCCAGTCCGGCGCTGGCGGCCAGTCGGCCGACCACATCAGCGACGAAGCTGCCACCGGCGCCCGTGGTGCTTTCGCTGCCGACTTCCTCGTGGTCAAAGAAGGCGCACAAACAGGTAGCAGCCGGTTCGCCGGTAGCGAGCAGCGCACTTAGCGCAGCGTGGCAGGAGGCAAGGTTGTCGAGCTGGCTGTTGGCCACAAACTCACGGTCGACGCCCCAAAAGGCACCTTTTTGCGTGTCGTAGGCGTTGAGTTCCCAGGTCAGCAGATTGCCCGGATCAACGCCAAGTGCTGCGGCGATAGGCTGACGGAAGCGCGCCTCGGCCTTCGTGCCATCTTCGGAGATGCCGAGCAGCAAGGGCAGTTCAGTCTGCTTGTTGAATTTCAGGCCGTTCTCATTGACCTCGCGGTTCATGTGGATGGCGAGATTGGGCAGGCGCAGCAGGGGTTGGTCGAAGCGCACCAGCCGGGGTTCGAAGCCGCCCGCCACGCGCACATTGACGCGCCCGGCTAGCGACAGGTCGCGGTCGGCGAAGGTGGCGAGAATAGGTCCGCCATAGACTTCGACGCCAAGGCGCACCATGCCGGCCGTGTCTTCAGCCGGCTTTGGCTTGAGGCGCAGGCCCGGCGAATCGGTATGGGCGCCGATCATGCGCAGGCCGTTGGTTGCTGCCGGTTGGCTGCCAACGATGAAGGCGATGATCGACGAACCGCCGCGCACGACGTAACGCCGGTCGCCGGCCTTGAGTGCCCACCGCTCGGCTTCGTCGAGCTGGCTGAAACCGGCGGTTTCAAGGCGGGCGGCGCAGGTCTGTACGGCGTGCCAGGGGCTCGGGCTGGCGTCGATGAAATCGAGCAGGTCCTGCGCCTGGGCGCGGGTAGCGGCGGGGATGGTCATGGTTTCTTGAGTTTCAGCAAATCGAGTAGCAGTCGGGAAACGCGATCATCATAAAGCATGGCGATGTGTCCAACCGGGGGCATTTCGATGTCGCGCGCGCCGGGCAGGCGCTGGTTGTCCTGTGGCATGACGTAGTTGTCGTAGGCATTGCGCAGGCTGGCGGCGGGAATCTTGACGGGTTCGGTTGCCATGTCGCGCAGCCACAGCGAGCCGGGTGTCATCTCGCGGGAATTCTGGCCGAAGCCGATTTTGCTCAGGAGACTGCCGGCATGCGGCGTGGCCAGCGTGAACAAACGGTCGACGCGCTCGATGCCATGCCGGGCCAGGTAGGAGCGGCAAATCAGGCCACCCATGCTGTGAGCGACGAGGGTCACCTGCTGGCTGCCGGTAGCGGCACAGACTTCCTCTATGCGCTGATAAAGCTGGGGTACCAGCTTGCCCATGCTGGTGTAGGGCGGCGCCAGGCTGACGGTGGCGACGCAATGGCCGGCCCCTTCGAGGCGGCGGCGGAGCAGCCACCAGACGCCGCGGCTGCAGCCATAGCCATGGACGAGGAGGATGGGTTTCTGCCCGGGCAGCAGGCGGTCGGCCGGCATCCACAGGCGCTCGAAGGGAATGACGAGCAGGAAGGTGAGCAGGAAGGCAAAGTATTCGCCGACCATGATCCGGAAGCGTTTGGCAAAGCCGAGCGCCGGTGCTGGCGAGGCGAATTTCATGCCGAAGAACCAGGTTGTTGCGTTCATCCAGAAACGCAGGCCGAGCAGGCAGTTGATCGCTCCGACGATGGCCAGTGGCCAGTTGAGTTGCATGAAATGACGGCCGATATAAAGATAGCCGCTGACTTCAAGAGCAATCCAGATGAGCAGCGAGACAGGGACCATGCCGGGTTCAGGCAGCGCTGGTTTCAGGCTTTGGCAGCCACAGGCAGGCCCCTTTGGATTCCTTGTCGATGGCTTTCAATACTTGCTCGTGCTCAGCCAGTTCCTCGGGCGAGGCACGGCGAACGGCGAGCGGCTTGCGCTCGCGGACCAGGCCGTCGGCGCCGATGTTCGGGCGAGGTGCGGCGTCGGGTTCGATCATCAGCGAGTTCTGGCCGCGCGTCATGGCCAGGAAGACTTCGGCCAGCAGCTCGGTATCGAGCAGCGCGCCGTGCAGGGTGCGGCTGGAGTTGTCGATTTCGTAGCGCTCGCACAGCGCATCGAGGCTGTTGCGCTTGCCGGGGTGAAGCTCCTTGGCCATGCGCAGGGTGTCGGTGACCTTGCCGCAGATGGTGCCGACCGGCACCCGGCCGAGGCGGTCGAGTTCGGCGTTAAGGAAGCCGATGTCGAAAGGTGCGTTGTGGATGATCAACTCGGCGCCGTTGATGAATTCGAGGAATTCGTCGGCGATGTCGGCGAACTTCGGTTTGTCGGCGAGGAATTCGAGCGTGATGCCATGAACCGCCTGGGCACCTTCGTCGATCTCGCGTTCCGGGTTGATGTACTTGTGGAGGTGGTGGCCGGTGAAGCGGCGGTTCTCCATTTCGATGCAGGCGACTTCGATGATGCGGTGGCCCGAGCGCGGGTCGAGGCCGGTGGTTTCGGTGTCGAGGACGATCTGTCTCATGCTGCTTCCTTGTTTCTCAATTCATCAATGCCGCGATTGGCGAGCGCATCGGCGCGTTCGTTTTCCGGGTGGCCGGCGTGGCCCTTGACCCACACCCATTCCAGCTTGTGCAGCTTGACCTGGGTGTCGAGCAGTTGCCAAAGATCGGCATTTTTCACGGGTTTCTTGTCGGCAGTTTTCCAGCCGTTTTTTTTCCAGCCATGAATCCACTCATTGATGCCCTTCATGACGTATTGCGAGTCGGTGTAGATCCTGCCGGCGATTGGCCGCTTGAGGGCTTCGATGGCGCGGATGGCGGCGGTCAGTTCCATGCGGTTGTTGGTCGTTTCCTTCTCGCCGCCCCACAGTTCCTTCTCGTGCTGGCCGAGGCGCAGGATGGCGCCCCAGCCGCCGGGTCCGGGATTGCCCTTGCAGGCGCCATCGGTAAATATTTCAACGACTTCTTCAGCGGCCATGGCCTTCCTTTTGGGCAACCGGGCGCAACGCCTTGGCGCGCACCGACTTGTTTCGCCAGTTGGGTGTGATCAGGTGCATGCCGTGCACGCGCTTGACGGCGCGCAGAACGTACACGCCGCCAGAAAAATGCCACCAGCGGTTGCCGGCCGTTTCGATGAACTGCCAGCGCTGCACCCATTTGAGTTGTTCGACCGGCGGGATGTAGCAGCCGACCTGCCCACGGTCGACGTCGAAACTGAGCAATTTTAGCCAATCCTTGAGCCGATTCAGCGATAGGTAACTGCCGTTCCACGGAAACTCGCCGCTACGGTCGAATTTTCGTTTCAGGCCCCACAGTGACAGCGGATTGAAACCGATGATGATGACCTGTCCCTCGGGAATCAGGACGCGCTCGACTTCACGTAATATCTGGTGCGGCTCGTCACTGAATTCGAGCAGATGCGGCAGGACGACGAGGTCAGTGCTGAGCGAAGCCAAGGGCAGGGCAGTGCAGTTGCAGAGCAGGTCAACTGCGCCATAGTCGCCAGCCTTGAGGCGTAGCGGAATGCGGTTGGCGCGCAGGAAGTCACCTTGCGGCAGGCCTAGTTGCAAGGCATGGAAACCGAACACATCGGCAACGGCGGCATCGAGTTGGCGCTGCTCCCAATCCAGCACGTAACGGCCGGCTGCGGTCGTCAGCCAGTCGTCGAGCCCGGGAATTGACATCCGGGGCGCTGCGCTCGATAGTTCCGGAATGTTCGATATCTCTCTCATACCCGCGTTCAAGGACAATTACATCTGGCTGCTGACCCGCGGCAAGCGTGCCTTCGTCGTCGATCCAGGTGATGCATCCCCAGTCATCGCCCGTCTGGAAGCGGACGATCTGACGCTGGAGGGCATCCTGATCACGCATCATCATGCCGATCACCAGGGTGGCGTTGCCGAGCTGAAAGCGCGCTGGCCAGTCGAGGTTCATGCGCCGGCCAATGAGTCTATCACAGGCTGCACGCGTCCACTTTCGGGTGGCGAGCGGATCGATGTACTCGGCCAGATGGTCGATGTCATGGCCGTTCCCGGGCATACGCTGGGGCATCTGGCCTACCTAGCGCCGGGTACGCTGTTTTGTGGCGATACGCTGTTCGGCGCCGGCTGCGGGAGGCTGTTCGAGGGCACGCCGGAACAGATGTCGGCTTCGCTCGACAGCATCGCGGCGCTTCCCGACGATACATTGGTCTACTGCGCCCACGAGTACACCGAGATGAACCTGCGTTTCGCACTGGCCGTCGAGCCAGAAAATGCAGCTTTGCAGGCACGTGTGGCGAAGGTTTCGGCGCTGCGTGCGGCGGGCCTGCCCAGTGTGCCGTTGACGCTCGCTGAAGAGAAGGCGACCAACCCTTTCCTTCGCTGCGCCGATCAGGCAGTCATGTCGGCAGCCGAAAAGCGGAATCCTGCGGTCGACCGGAAAAAAGCAGCGATTTTCAGAGAGATCCGCAGCTGGCGGAATGATTTTTAGGCTTTGGCCTGACGAATGCGGGCGCCGACTTTTGCGAGCGTATCAAGTACGCGGGCGGCATTGAACGGTTTGATGATGAAGCCGCTGGCGCCGTTCATGATCGACTCCTGAACGGTTTCCGCATCGGAATTGCTGGTCACCATGACGACTTCGGTTGCCGGATGGGCGGCCTTGATTTCGCATAGCGCCTCGATCCCGTTTTTCTCAGGCATCATGACGTCCATGCAGACGATGTCAGGTTTCATGCGATCGACCACGTCGATTGCAGCCTGACCGTTGCGTGCTTCGCCGATCACGTCATATTCCTCGCCACGCAGCATGGCGCGCAGGATGCTCCGCATCATGTCGTTGTCGTCGGCGATGACGATGGAAATGCGCCGCTTGGACATCTCAGGTGGCGTCCGCCCGGCAGACGCGATCCCGACCCTCTTGCTTGGCGCGGAGTACGGCTTTGATGGTGGCCTGAATCAGGTCGTCCGGCGGGTTGTCGAACCCGGGTGCGGCCGAGGCGATGCCTATGCTCAGGGTAACCTGTCCGCCCGGAGAGGAGGCATGCTGGATATTGAGCGCGCGAATGGCATCGCGGATTTCTTCAGCCACGATGAGCGCTCCGCCTATGGTCGTCTCGGGCAGGACAACGGCAAACTCCTCGCCACCATAACGCGCCACGATGTCCGACGGACGTTCAATGTGCTGGCGAATCGCCTTGGCCACCTTGCGCAGGCAATCGTCGCCCGCCTGCTGCCCGTAGGTGTCGTTGTAGAGTTTGAAATAGTCGACGTCGCACATCATCATGGCGATGCTGTTGGAGTGGCGGCGCGCCCGACGCCATTCCACGGAAATCGCCTCGTCGAAGAAACGGCGGTTGGAGACACCCGTCAGGTTGTCGGTGGTCGAAATCCGAACCAGTTCCTGGTTGGCTGCATCCAGCTTGCGAGTCAGCGCGATCAGCGACGAACGCATGAGTACGATGTGCTGCATGGCGCGGATTTTTGCGCCGAGGACGATTTCGCTGACCGGCTTGAGCAGGTAATCGTCACCGCCAGCCACGATGCCGTTCTCTATATTCGGGTCGTCACTTTCTGATGACAGGAAAATGATCGGTGTCCACTCACCCGGGTTTTCCATGGCACGAATGCGTTGGGCGACGACGTAGCCATCCATGTCGGGCAGGACAAGGTCGAGCAGTATCAGGTCCGGTCGGTCTTGCGCATAGGTTTCCAGAGCCGTTTCACCATCCCCGACGGAAAGTACAGTGGCACCAAATCGCTCCAGATGGTGCGCAGGCAGGCGGAGAGCGGAGCGACTGTCTTCGACGACTAGGATTATCATGTTGGCAGCCGAAACGTTATCGGCTCAGTCTAGCGGCAATAGCGATTGAAGAAAACTAGCGCGGCCGCCGCAATGCTGATAGCTACAACGGCCCAGCCGATTCCCCAGTACAGCGATCGAGTGGCTTGAAAGTGTGCAGCGCGTTGCTTGAACTGGAGGTATTGCTGAAATTCACCGAGCGTCAGCACGGCGGTCAGCATGAAAAAGATCATGCCGCAGAACATGAAGATGATGATGCCGTTGCTCATTTCCCGACAGGCGCCAGCCGTACGGTTGAGATAGAGAAGAATGCCGTCGGTGCGAAAGGCGAAGCTGCCGACAGAAAAAGCCAGGGTGGCAAAAACGCCAATCATCGCGATCACTGCCCAAGTCTGCCAGCGCTTGAGTTGTTGAATCAGGCGAGAAGTTTCTTCAATCAACCAATTCATGTTTTTTGCTGAGGTTTCCAGTGTGGCGGTGTGCTAAATTTCGCAGATATAGAGTAACAGGGGCAGAGTATCATGTCAGAGCCAAACGCAAGCAGTTCAGCAACAATGTCTCGTCTTGGCAGCACGCTGAAATCACCGCGCAGTCTGCGGATCGGGAAATGGCTGGTGGGCATTTTTCTGGTTTTCGGCGTTCTCGGATATTTTGCTGCGCCGCTGTTGCTCAAATCCGTTTTGCAAAAACAGCTTTCCGAGAAGCTGCATCGCGAAGTCAGCATTGAAAAGATAGATATCAACCCATATGGCTTGTCGGCCAGAATCGGTGGTTTTTCGATAAAGGCTGACGGGGGCAGGGAAGTCGCCGGTTTCGATGAACTTTTCGTCAATCTTTCAAGTGCTTCCATTTTCAAGCGGGCTGCCGTAGTGGACGAGGTTCGGCTTGAGGGGCTGCGCGTTGCGGTCGCCCGGGTTGCCGAGGGGCGTTACGACATCTCCGACTTGCTCGACGAGTGGATGAAGCCGAAGGACGAACCGGATACGGGCACCCCGCGTTTTTCGGTGAACAATATTCAGTTGATAAACGGCAAGATCGTCTTCGATGACCAGCCCAAGGGCAAGGTGCATACGATCGGCGAGATCAATCTGGCATTGCCCTTTGTTTCAAGTCTGCCCTACCACACCGAAATTCTGGTCAACCCTTCGTTTTCGGCCAATATCAACGGGTCGCCCCTGGCCTTGACCGGCGACAGCAAGCCGTTTTCCGAAACGCGTGAAAGTACGCTCAATCTTGATCTGGACCGTTTCGATCTGGCGGGTCTTCAGCCTTATCTGCCCGATTCGCTGCCAATCAGGCTCAAGTCGGGAACGCTGGATTCCGAACTGAAGGCAATGTTCAAGGAAGTGTCGGACAACGTTTATTCGGTGTCGGTGCTTGGCGCGGTTCATGTTTCCGGACTGGTGCTGACTGAAACCGAAGGGCAGCCACTGGTTGGCTGGAAGCGGCTGGATATCGATATCGAAAATGCCGATCCGATCAATAGCAGTGTCGCCGTCAGGCGGGTTGCGCTTGACGGGCTTGATGTTGCTATGGCGGTCACCAAGGATGGCGAATTCAATGTGCTGAGGGTCGTTGACCGCCTCGGCAAACCAGCCTCGGCAACGCCGGAACCCAAGCCGGCAACAGCCAAGCCGCTGGCATGGTCGCTAGGTGAATTTGTGCTGACCAACGGTCTGATTCGCTGGCAGGATGAATCCACGCCCACGCCAGTGGCCGGTGAGGTTCGCCACCTGCTGGTGAGCGTGGGCAAGGTCGATAGCAAACTCGTCGAGCCCATAGAGATTGGTGAGGTCAGCTACCAGGTCGATCTTGGCGACCGTTTCCGTGTCGAGAAAATGGCCATCAAGGGCATCAAGGTCGACCTCCCGAAGCATCGCGTCGATATTGCCGAGGTGACCAATGCGGGAACGCGAGCCCGGATGTTGCGCAACAAGGAAGGCAAGATCGAGTGGGTCAGCTCGCCCGTGCTTAAGGTCGTTCGGGCAACCAATGCCGAAAAGGATACCAAGGCCAGGGCAGAGGCCGAGGCGACCGGCAAGCAGGAGTGGATAGGCAAGGTTGGCAAACTGGCTGTTGAAGACCTCGCTTTCCGTTTCGAAGACCGTTCCCTGCAGCACGTTGCGGTGCAGGAGATTGATGGCTTCAATCTGCTTGGCCAGGAACTGACCAACGAGCCGAATAAAAAGGGCACGATTTCGCTCAGAAGCAAGATCAACAAGAAGGGTAGCCTGAACGTCGATGGCAGCCTGCAGGTGTATCCGCTCGACGTGGCGGTCAAGGTGGAGACGCTGGCGATCCAGCTGCTGCCGCTCGAGCCATATTTCGGTCAGTTCCTGAATATTGCCCTGACGCGCGGCCAGGTATCGAACAAGGGTGAGGCGACGGCCAAGCTCGATGCCGTTGGTCTCAAGGCTGGCTATAAGGGTTCGTTTACGCTTGGCGACTTTGTTGCGGTCGACAAGCTGAACAGTGCCGATTTCCTCAAGTGGAAGTCGCTTTATTTCGGCGGCATCGACTTCAGGCTGGAACCGATGGCCATCAGTATTGGCGAGATTGCTCTGACCGATTATTTCTCGCGCCTGATCCTGAACAAGGATGGCAAGCTCAACGTGGCCGAGATCGTCAAGAAACCGGAAGGGCAGGCTGTCACGGCCAGCAGGGAGGAGCCAAAGACAGAGCAAGCGAAGGCCGAAACGAAGCTGGCAGCAAAGGACACCGGGCCAGCCAAGCCGCCTATACCGATCAAGGTTGGCAAGATCACGCTGCAAAATGGCACGGTCAATTTCTCGGACCTGTTCGTCAAGCCGAATTACACGGTCAACCTGACCAAGCTTGGCGGGCGGGTGACCAATCTGTCGTCGGCGGCCGATACCGTGGCGGACATGGAACTTCGCGGCAGGTACGCCAATTCCGCACCGGTGCAGATACTGGGCAAGCTGAACCCGCTCGCGGCGAAATCTTTCCTTGATGTCAAGGCTGATATCACCGGCGTTGATCTGGTCGGTTTTACTCCCTATTCCGGCAAGTATGCCGGTTACGCCATCGAGAAGGGCAAGCTGTCGCTCAACGTCGCTTACAAGCTCGAGAACAACCAGTTGGCAGCGGAAAACCGCTTGTTCATCGACCAGTTCACCTTTGGCGAAAAAATCGAGAGTCCGGATGCGACGAAACTGCCGGTCAATCTGGCGATTTCCCTGCTCAAGAACAATCGCGGCGAGATTGATCTCAATCTGCCGATTTCCGGCTCACTGGACGATCCGCAGTTCTCGATCGGCGGGTTGATCGTCAAGGTCATCGTCAATCTGTTCGTCAAGGCGGTGACCTCCCCGTTCGCGTTGCTTGGCTCGATGTTTGGCGGCGGTGATGAGCTCTCCAACGTCGAGTTCGCATCCGGGCGCGCTGCGCTAAACGATGCGGCCACGAAGAAGCTCGAGGCGCTAGCCAAGGCGCTCAACGAGCGCAGTGCTCTGAAGCTTGAAATAACTGGCCGGGCCGATCCCGAAACCGACCGCGAAGGCGCCAAGCGTGCTGCCCTGGAACGAGCCATGCAGGCCGAAAAACTCAAGGATCTCAAGAAATCCGGCGAAGGCAAGTCGCTGGAAGAAATTGAGATCGCGCCGGAGGAAAGCAAGATCTATCTGACGCGTGCCTACAAGGAAGCCAAGTTCCCGAAGCCGCGCAACATGGTTGGCCTACAGAAGGAGTTGCCGGTTGAGGAAATGGAAAAGCTCATGCTGACCAATCTGCCGGTCAGCGACGATGACGTGAAGGCCTTGGCCGGGCGCCGGGCTGAAACCGTCCAGGGATGGCTGGTCGAGCATGGCAAGGTGCCGCCGGAGCGGGTTTTCCTGCTGCCACCCAAGGTCGAGGCTGATGAAAAGGGCAAGGCCAGCCGTGTTGATTTTTCACTGAAATGAGTCTCCGATGAGCGATACGATGGGGCTGGCGCTGATCGTCGGCCTGGTGGTGGTCATCCTGCTACAGGTGGCCTTGTTGCTGCGCGGCAACCGGCGGCAGGATGAAGAACGCTTCCGGGCGCAGCAGGATGCTCAGGAAAAAGGTTTGATGCGTCTCGAGCGCGAACTGCGCGAGGAACTGGCGCGCGGTCGGCGCGAGGTGGCGGAAGAGGCATTCCGTGACCGCGAAGAGCGGGCGCAGTCGTCCAACTTGTTGGGGCAGGCGCTGACCACGCAGGTCGGCCAGTTTGGAACTTCGCAAGCCGAACGGCTGGAGGCTTTTGCCCGCGAGCTGAACCGCTTTTCGCTGGGGCTTGACGAGCGTTTCGAGCGACTGAAATTGGCCGTCGAATCGCGGTTGACCGCAATACAGGCTGACAACGCCAACAAGCTCGAAGAAATGCGGCGCACCGTTGATGAGAAGCTGCACGCAACACTGGAACAGCGCCTCGGCGAGTCGTTCAAACTGGTCAGTGATCGCCTCGAGCAGGTCCATCGTGGTCTCGGCGAAATGCAGACGCTGGCCGCCGGCGTCGGCGACCTCAAGCGCGTGCTGACCAACGTCAAAACGCGTGGTACCTGGGGCGAGGTGCAGCTTTCAGCACTACTCGAACAATTGCTGACGGTCGAGCAGTTCGGCAGCAACGTGGCAACCAAGCCGGGCAGCAACGAACGGGTCGATTTCGCCATCCGCCTGCCGGGCAAGGACGATGGCGCCGTGGTCTGGCTGCCGATCGATGCGAAGTATCCGATCGAGGATTACCAGCGCCTGCTCGATGCGCAGGATCGCGGCGATCCGGCCGGGGTCGAGGATGCGTCGCGGGCCATCGAAATCCGCCTGAAGAATGAGGCGAAAAGTATCCACGAGAAATACGTGGCGCCACCGCACACCACCGATTTTGCCCTGCTCTACCTACCGCTCGAAGGGCTCTATGCCGAGGCGCTGCGTCGACCGGGCCTGGCTGAAACGTTGCAGCGCGACTGGCGGGTCAGCCTGACCGGGCCGACGACGCTGGCGGCGATGCTCAACAGTTTGCAGATGGGTTTCCGTACACTGGCTATCGAGCAACGTTCGGCCGAAGTGTGGGCCGTGCTGGGCGCGGTGAAAACCGAGTTCGGCAAGTTTGGCGAGGCGCTGGCTCACACCAAGAAGAAGCTGGACGAAGCGAGCAACAGCATCAGCAAGGCAGAAACGCGGACGCGGCAACTGACGCGCCGCTTGAAGGAAGTCGAGGCGCTGCCGGTGGCAGATGCTGAACAACTGATCGGTGTGGCGGATTTCGATGGCGAAGACGAGTGAACTGGAAGCCGCCTACAAGGCGACGACTTACCGGGTGTACCTGCCGGGTGGTATCTGTGATCTGCGCATCGGTATACCCTGCGAGACCTTGCGTTGCTGGCTTGAAACAGCGGGCTGCACCGAGTTCGCGCTGATCACCGCGCACAATCCGGGTGGCCAGCGGGCTGATGATGCGACCAATGCCGAGTGTCAGTCGCAACTGGAGTGTGAACTGCTGGAGGGGAACTACGAGCCCTACATGGCGCAGCATGAGGCCGATGCCGAGGGCTGGCCAAGTGAAGAGAGCTGCTTCGTCACGGATATTTCCCGCGATGACGCCTGCGCGCTGGCTGCCGATTACGGTCAGAACGCCGTGGTCTGGGGTGGCGCAGATGCCATTCCGCATCTGGCCTGGATAGAAGATTGCGAACAATGACCGCCAAAATCGGCCGTTTCGAGATTCGTGGGGAACTGGGGCGGGGGGCCCAGAGCGTTGTCCATCTTGGCTTCGATCCCCGGTTGCAGCGTGAAATTGCCATCAAGACCCTGCATTTCGCCAAGCAGGATCCCGAACACAAGGGCACGCTGCTTGACGAGGCGCGAACGGTCAGTCGGATGCGCCACCCGAGCATTGTGCCTATTTTCGAAGCAGGCGAGCAGGACGGCGATCTGTATCTGGTCTTTGAATACGTTCCCGGCAAGAGCCTGGCTGATTTCCTGCGGCAGAGTGGGGCATTGCCGCCCCTCAAGGCGATCTCGATCCTGCGCCCGATTCTCGACGCGGTTGCCCATGCTCATGGCCAGGGCATCTTCCACCGTGACTTGAAGCCCTCGAACATCTTGCTCGACGATAGCGGCCGGCCGCGGGTCATGGATTTCGGTATCGCGGCGCAGTTTGATGCGTCGAATGATCCGGCTGACCGAATCACCGGCACGCCAGCCTACATGGCCCCCGAGTACATCCTGCGCCGTGAATTCAGCGCGCGCACCGATGTCTTTGCCGCCGGCCTGATTCTCTTTGAAATGCTGACCGGACGCCGGGCGGTGATCGCCGAGAGCGTCGGTGCGGTCATGCAGCGTCTGTCCCGGGAAGATATCAGGTTGCCGCAGGATGCTGCGGTCGACGAGCATTTGAGCGCCATTTTGCACAAGGCCCTGGCGCGCGATCCGGAACTGCGTTTCCAGACGGCAGCACAGTTTGGCGAGGCGCTGGACAACTATCTTGATCCCGAGGGCGAACTTCCTGCCAGTGCTGGCGGACGGCAGGCGACGATGGAATTCCTGCTGAGAAGGATGCGCCACAAGAGCGATTTTCCGGCGCTCTCCGAATCGGTCAGTGCCATCAACAAGATCGCCAACAGCGAGACCGAAAGCATCGACAAGCTGTCGAATACGATCCTCAAGGACTTTGCGCTGACCAACAAGTTGTTGCGGCTCGTCAATTCGGCCTATTTTCGGCAGGCCGGTGGCGGCAGCATCAGCACGGTATCGCGGGCCGTGATCGTGCTCGGTTTCGAGGCTGTGCGCAATATCGCCATTACCGTCCTGCTCTTTGACCACCTGCAGAACAACGCAAATGCCAACCAGCTCAAGGAAGATTTCCTGCGTGCCAACATGGCCGGTGTGCTGGCGAAAGATCTCGGCGCCACGGCGCATATGCGCGATCTGGAGCAGTCTTTCATTTGTTCCCTGTTTCACAGTCTTGGGCGCCTGCTGGCGCAATACTATTTTCCAGAGGACGCCGAAGAAATTCGCCGAGTCATTGCACAAAAAAACTGCACTGAAGAAATCGCATCAAAGCAGGTGCTTGGCATCTCCTTTGAGGAGATAGGTATTTCGATCGCCAAGCTCTGGGGTTTTCCGCCGCTGATCGTTACATCGATGCGGCACCTGCCAGCCGGCGCAGTCAAGAAGGCGGCCAATCAGGAAGACCGGTTACGCATGCTGTCGGGGTTGTCCAACGAATTGTGCGATGTGATCGCGAGGGCAACACCCGAAGCGCGAGACCGTGAGCTGAAGAAGACCATGGCCCGTTTTGCCGATGCAGTGGCGCTTGAGCAGCGGGATGTGATGCAGACGGTGCAGCGTGCAGTGGAAGAGGTTGCCGATTTTGCCCGCATCATCCACCTCAATCTTCAACAGACGACGTTTGGCAAGCAAATGCGTCAATTTGCCCAAGCGGGCGAAGATGAGACGGGTTCGTCCAGAGATGCGAGTGGCGGCGATATTTCGGATGGAACGGTCATCGGGGAGAGTGACCCGCTCGGTGGCGTAGCGAGTGCGCCCGGTGCTCAGGAAGTCGATGCGCAGTCGGTGTTGACTGCTGGTATTCAGGATATTAGCAATACGCTGATCGATGGCTTTCAGCTCAACGACATCCTTCGCATCATCCTCGAGACGATGTATCGGGCAATGGGTTTCAAGCGGGTCGTGCTGTGCATTCGCGATGCGAAGGCTGGCGTCATGCAGGGCCGATTCGGCTTCGGGCCGGATTCCAATGAAGTTGCCAAGGCCTTTCGATTCCCGCTCAGCTTCACACCGGATATATTCCATGCGGCGACCTCGAAAGGTGTCGATCTGCTGATCAGCGACATCAACGACCCGAAGATCGCAGGCCGCATTCCCGACTGGTATCGCAAGGCCGTGCCGGCCAACTCCTTCGTGCTGTTCCCGCTTAATATCAAGGGAAACCCGGTAGCGTTGATTTACGCCGACCGCGACGAGCCGGGCGGGATTTCGATTCCGGAAAAGGAATTGCAGTTGCTGCGGACGCTGAGAAATCAGGCGATTCTGGCGATCAAGCAGGGGTCTTGAACAAGCTTGGGGTTAGCCGGCCTGCAAGGCGGAACTCCAAGCCAACTACCAGAGGTGCCACCAAGCCGTCTTGCGCGTCAAGCCATCTTTATAAAAGCGGCTGGTCGGGAAATTCTTCTTCATCACGCGATCGGCGTCATCGCGCAGGTCATTCATGCCCATCTTGTCGTAAGCAGTGATCATGATGAACATCGCTTCTTCGATCGCAGGTGCCTGGGGATAGGTCTTGATAGCAAACTGGGCGCGATTGGCCGCAGCGATGTAGGCGCCACGCTTGACGTAGTAACGGGCGACGTGAACTTCCAGTGAGGCCATCGCATTGATCAGGTAGTTCATGCGCAGCGTGGCGTCGGGCGTGTACTTACTGTTCGGGAAGCGAGTGACCAATTCCCTGAAGGCATCAAAGGCTTCGCGAGCTGCCTTGGGGTCGCGCTCGGTCGGATCCTGAGTGCTGACGTAAGCGGTCAGGCCAAGGTCTTCGTTGAAATTGACCAAGCCTTTCAGGTAATAAACGTAATCGACGGCCGGGTGGCTAGGGTGGAGTTTGATGAAGCGGTCACAGGCGGCCAGTGCGGAACCGGGTTCGTTGTTCTTCCAATATACATAGCCCATTTCAAGCTGGGCCTGTTGGGCGTAACGGCCGTATGGGAAGCGGGCTTCCAGTTTTTCCAGCATTTTGGCGGCCTTGTCCCAGTTGCCGTCGGCCTGTGCATCCTTGGCTTCGCCATAGAGCTTGCCAGCCGACCAGCCGGCAGTTTCGTCGATTTGCGACGGCATTGAGTTGCAGCCGGCGATGAAAGCGGCAATCAAAACAGCCATCAGCACGCGGAAGAGGGCGGGGAATGACTGGAATGCGGGTAAACTTCGCAACATGAATGATGATCCTGTTGAAGACTCCGGCGATTATAGCCGAACTGAACCGCTCCACCTGACCGTTCCTGATGCCAGTTATGGTCGCCGTCTCGATCAGATTCTGGCCGAGATGTTGCCGCAGCATTCCCGCAATCGACTGCAGGGCTGGGTAAGAGATGCCTGCGTACTCGTTGACGGCAAGGTCGAGATCGAACCCAAGCGCAAGATGATGGGCGGCGAACGGCTGCAGGTCAGTGAGCCGGATGATATCCGCAACCAGCCAGAGTTGCCCGAAGACATTCCGCTCAATGTCGTCTACGAAGATGAAACCCTTCTCGTCATCAATAAGCCTGCCGGACTGGTTGTTCACCCGGGCAGCGGCAACTGGAGCGGAACCTTGATGAACGCGCTGCTTCACCACGTTCCGGGTATCGAGGCGGTGCCGCGCGCCGGCATCGTGCACCGGCTGGACAAGGATACCAGTGGTCTGCTCGTCGTCGCCAAGACGCTGGAAGCGCAGACCGACTTGGTTCGCCAGTTGCAGGCGCGGACGGTGCGGCGCATCTATCTGGCCTTGGCAGCCGGCGCGATGAAGCACGAAGGCACGGTCAACGAGCCGATTGGCCGTCATCCGTCGCAACGGATCAAGATGGCGATCGTCCCGGAAAATCGCGGCGGCAAGCCGGCGATTACCAATATCCGCATACTCGAGCTTTTTCCCTATACCACTTTTGTCGAGTGCTCGCTGGAAACCGGACGGACGCACCAGATTCGCGTACATATGGCGGCGATACATCACCCGCTGGTCGGGGATCAGGTCTATGGCAAACACAACCCGAAGCTGCCCGAGTTTCCAAGACAGGCCCTCCACGCCACGCGCCTCGGTTTGGTCCATCCGCTGACCGGCCTGAAAATGCAGTGGGAAGTGCCAATGCCGGAGGACATGCGTGACCTTCTCGATTCCCTGCGCTATGGCTAATTTGCTGGTGCCGGACTGGCCGGCGCCTGCTCGCGTTCGTTCGTTGCAGACGCTGCGTGGTGGCGGCTTGAGCTTGGCGCCCTGGAACAGCTTCAATCTGGGCGATCACGTTGGCGACGATCCGGCCAACGTTGCAGTCAATCGAGCGGCGTTGCTCGACCATCTACCCTCTGAACCGCTGTGGCTCAGGCAGGTTCATGGCATTGTCACGGTCGACGCAAAAATAAGCCCAAAATTGAAAGAGGCCGATGCTGCCTTCACGCGCGCTCCCGGTGTGGTGTGCGCCGTGATGACAGCCGATTGCCTGCCAGTTCTTTTTTGCGACCGGGCCGGGACGGTGGTTGCCGCGGCCCATGCCGGCTGGCGTGGGCTAGCAGCCGGGGTGCTGGAAGAGGCCATCGCGAAAATGGGGGTTCCCGCTGGCGAATTGCTCGCGTGGTTTGGGCCGGCTATTGGTCCAGCGGCATTCGAGGTGGGCGACGAGGTTCGCGCCGCGTTTGTCGCGCACGATGCGCTTGCTGCCCACGCATTCGTGCCGCATGGGGTAGGAAAATGGCTGGCAGATATCTATTTGTTGGCACGCCAACGATTGACAGTGGCTGGAGTGAGCTCAATTAGTGGCGGAACCCGTTGTACTTTCAGTGAAGCGGCTGATTTTTTTTCCTACCGCCGTGATGGCGTTACTGGCCGCATGGCCAGCCTGATCTGGCTGGCGTCTTAGACGCAAACAACAGCCGGAGGCATGGCTGATTCCGGATTCTCCATCTGGCCGGCGTATAATCCGCGCCTTTCCCAAGTCTTAGATTCCCTTGAGCACTCTTTCCTGGATTATCGCCGTTTCGCTGGCTGGTGGCGCGCTGAGCGTGATTGCCGCAGCTGCGCTGGGTATTGCCCTGCAGGCCAATCGCATCAATATGCTCATTTCCTACGCGATTGGTGCGCTGCTTGGGGCCGCGTTTCTGGAAATACTGCCGCATGCTCTCGAGCACGGTGAAGTACATCAAACGACAGCGACCGTGCTGTTCGGCATCATGGCATTTTTTGTGCTCGAAAAATTGGTGCTCTGGCGGCACTGCCACCACGACCACTGCGAAGCGCATGATGCCCATGCGCCAGCCCATGATCATGGGCGTTCCGGACTGCTTATTCTCGTTGGTGATACCTTCCACAATTTTGTCGACGGCATCCTGATCGCTGCTGCCTTCCTGCAGAGTACCGAGCTTGGCATCGTGACGGCGATGGCCATCATCGCCCACGAAATTCCGCAGGAAGTCGGCGACTATCTGATTCTGCTTCATTCCGGTTACAGCAGGATGCGGGCGTTGGCCTTCAACCTGCTGTCCAGCCTCGCAACGATGGTCGGCGCCATGCTGGCCTATTTCGCTCTCGCCGAGATGACCGAATGGATCCCGACACTACTCGCCCTGGGCGCTGCCAGCATGATCTACGTCGCCGTTGCCGATCTCATTCCAGGGCTGCACAAGCGTTCGGAGCTGAAGGAATCGGTCCTGCAGGTGCTACTGATCTGCTCGGGCATCGCCTCGATCATCTTCGTTCAGGCGCTGGTTGGCGAGTGATTCGCGGTGCGCCCGGCGTTGTCGCCGGGCCTTGCTGCTGCCTAACCAGATCAGCAGTGAGCAGGGCATCAACCCGTAAAAAAAGAACGAAATGACACCGGCAACGACACTGGGTTCGTTGACGGCGATCAGCAAAGTTACATAGAGCCAGCCGATTGCGACAATGTACATTTTGGGGAGCCTTGAAGGTGCGGCAATTATGCATGCAAATTCATTGACAGCGCTGAACCGCGTATGCAGAATCCAAAGGCTTGAACCCCACAACAATAGAGACGAGTCTTCCCATGGCGCAGGGATCGAACAGTAATGACGCATTTGCCGGCTCTGCCGCGCAATTTATGCAGAACGGCCAGAACATGATGCAGCAATTCATGGACTATCTGGGCAAGGCCGGCGGTCAGGTGGGTCCGATGGTGCCACCGATTGATCCACAGGCGGTGACCGCGCTGCAGAAACAGTTCATGGATCAGCAAATGTCATTGTGGCAGTCGGTGCTGAACAAGAAGCCGGGACAGGATCCCGCCTTCAAGGTGGCCCAGGAACCGGGCGACCGTCGTTTTTCCGCGCCCGAGTGGAAAGAAAGCCCGATCTACGATTACCTGCACCAGGCCTATCTGCTAAACACGCAGTATCTTAAGCAGGTGGTCGAAGTGATCCCGGCCCAGGACGAAAAATCCAAGGAGCGCATGCGCTTCCTGGCGCGCCAGATGGCGGATGCAATGGCACCCTCCAACTTTGCCGCGACCAATCCCGAATTCATCAAGCTGGCGCTCGAAACCAAGGGTCAGAGCATTACTGACGGCATCAACAACCTGCTCAAGGATTTCGAGAAGGGCCGCATTTCGATGACCGATGAGTCGGTGTTCGAGGTCGGCCAGAATATCGCAACGACTGAAGGTGCTGTCGTCTTTGAAAACGACCTGATGCAGTTGATCCAGTATTCGCCGCTGACGCCAAAGGTTGGCACGCGGCCGCTGGTCGTCGTTCCGCCCTGCATCAACAAGTTCTATATCATGGACCTGCAACCGGACAACTCCCTGATCCGTTTCATGGTCGATCAGGGCAACACGGTTTTTCTGGTTTCCTGGCGCAACCCGAGCGAGGCGCAAGGCCACGTGGGTTGGGACGACTATCTTGAACAGGGGCCGATTACAGCGCTGCACGTGGCTCAAGAAATCACCAAGGTCAAACAGGTCAATGCGCTTGGCTTCTGCGTCGGCGGCACCATTCTGACCTCGTCGCTGGCAGTGCTCAAGGAACGCGGTGAAGACCCCGTTGCTTCGCTGACCTTGCTCACAACCTTGCTGGATTTCTCCGACACGGGGGAAATCGGCCTGTTCATCGACGAACAAGGCGTTACCGCGCGCGAAGGCACTATCGGCAAGGGCGGCTTGCTGCCAGCCCGCGATCTGCAGAACACGTTCTCGTTCCTGCGTGCCAACGACCTGGTCTGGAATTACGTTACCGGCAACTATCTGAAGGGTGAGAAGCCGAAGGCTTTCGACCTGCTTTACTGGAATTCCGACTCGACGAACCTGCCTGGTCCGTTCGCATGCTGGTATATGCGCAACATGTATCTCGAGAACAACCTGCGTGTGCCGGGCAAACTGGCCATGTGCGGCGTCAATGTCGATCTCGGCAAGCTCGACATGCCGGTCTATCTGCTGGCGACGCGCGAAGACCATATCGTGCCGTGGCAGTCCGCCTATCAGACCACGCGTATTCTCGGCGGCAAGATTCGTTTCGTTCTTGGGGCTTCAGGTCACATTGCTGGCGTGATCAACCCGGTCAGCAAGAACAAGCGCAGCTACTGGGTCAATGACGATGTGAAAACCGACGCGGACGGCTGGTTGACCGCAGCAGAAGAGAAGAAGGGAAGCTGGTGGGCCGACTGGGCTGACTGGCTCAAACCGTTGTCTGGAGAGCAGCGGGCACCGCGCAAACCGGGGAGTGCCAAATACAAGCCTATCGAACCGGCACCCGGCAGATACGTCAAGGAACGCGCGGTATAAAAATTTCTCTACGAGGGTATATAAATGTCGCGAGTTGCATTGGTTACCGGAGGAATGGGCGGTCTCGGCGAGGCCGTCTGTATCAAGCTGGCTGCGCTGGGTTACAAGGTGGTGACGACCTATTCGCCAGGTAACGCCAAGGTTCAGGATTGGCTAAAGGGAATGAACAACATGGGATATGGCTTCAGGGCTTATCCATGTGACGTCACTGATTTTGATTCGGCTCACGACTGTGTAGCGACGGTCTGCAAGGAAGTCGGGGCGGTCGATGTGCTGGTCAACAATGCCGGCATCACGCGCGACATGACTTTCAAGAAAATGTCCAAAAACGACTGGGACGCCGTTATCCACACCAATCTCGATTCCGTATTCAACATGACCAAGCAGGTCATGGACGGCATGATCGAACGCAAGTGGGGACGGGTCATCAATGTGTCGTCGGTCAATGGGCAAAAAGGTGCTTTTGGCCAGACCAACTATTCGGCTGCAAAGGCCGGCATGCATGGCTTCACCAAGGCGCTGGCGCTGGAAGTGGCCAAGCAGGGCGTCACGGTCAACACTATTTCACCGGGATATATCGGCACCAAGATGGTGACGGCCATCCCGCAGGAAATTCTGGATTCAAAGATCCTGCCGCAGATCCCGGTCAATCGATTGGGCAAACCGGAAGAAATCGCCGGCCTCGTTGCTTACCTTGCCTCAGATGAAGCGGCATTCGTGACGGGTGCCAATATTTCCATCAACGGTGGTCAGCACATGTTCTGACCGGCGTAATTTTTTACCCCACTACTATTTAACAACAGGAAGGAATAACTATGACACAACGTGTTGCTCTCGTTACCGGCGCTATGGGCGGTCTTGGAACTGCAATCTGTCAGGAACTGGCCAAGGCTGGCCACAAGGTGGTCGCTTCTTACCACCCGCAGTTCGACAACAAGGATGCCTGGCTGGCTGATATGGCTGCTGCCGGTTTCAAGGATTTCGTTTGCGTCGCTGGCGACGTGTCTTCCCTGGAAGATTGCGAAAAGATGGTTGCCGAAGCTGAAGCCGCTTGCGGCCAGGTCGACATCCTGATCAACAACGCCGGCATTACCCGCGACAAGATGTTTGCCAAGATGGAACGCGACGGCTGGGATGCCGTTATCGCGACCAACCTGACCTCCCTTTTCAACATGACCAAGCAAGTCTCTGCCAAGATGGCCGGCCGTGGCTGGGGTCGTATCGTGAACATTTCTTCGGTTAACGGTCTCAAGGGGCAGGCTGGCCAGACCAACTACTCCGCTGCCAAGGCTGGCGTGATCGGCTTCACCAAGGCGCTGGCTGCTGAGCTGGCCGCCAAGGGCGTTACCGTCAACGCCATCTGCCCGGGCTACGTTGCCACCAAGATGGTTATGGCAATCAAGCCGGAAGTGCTGCAGACCATCGTTGATTCCGTTCCGATGAAGCGTCTGGCCAAGCCGGAAGAAATTGGGTACGCCTGTGCCTACCTGTCGAATGAGTTGTCTGGCTTCACTACCGGCGCCACGATCAACATCAACGGCGGTCTGTACTATCAGTGACCTTAAACGGTTGGTTTCCAATGCGTATCCATTAGACGCATGAAACCCTGAAAGGCCCGGCTAGTCGGGTAATGCCGTTCAGTTAAGGTCTTTCTTCAAGTAACGAACGGTGTAACGTTTTGGTAGGGCTTTGACGATACGGGGGCATTGACGCCCCCGTCGTTTTTCGACGATGGCGAACTGCATCTGCGTGCGCAATCGTACG
>JAEUOG010000077.1 GCA_016790815.1 Dechloromonas sp. | reverse complement strand
CGTACGATTGCGCACGCAGATGCAGTTCGCCATCGTCGAAAAACGACGGGGGCGTCAATGCCCCCGTATCGTCAAAGCCCTACCAAAACGTTACACCGTTCGTTACTTGAAGAAAGACCTTAACTGAACGGCATTACCGCTTCGGCGGGCATTTTTCATGGCTTTTTGGATGGCCAGGGTTGGGTTTCAAAACGGAACAGGGTGGGCGATTCGGTATCAACGATGCCTCGCGTCCAGCCCATGATCGGGTAGCCGTGGGTTTCAACGCGTGTGAAATTGCTCATCGGCCGGCCTTGCTTGTCGCGGAGAGGATGATCTATCCGGCTGATATGTGAGTCGCCATGCACGGCGACGACCTGGCCGGTGAATAGCGACGCTTCATGGCGCAGCAACTCGAGAAACTCCTGATACCCCTGATGGGGAAGACCTTGGCTGAAGTGGGTGAAACCCGGGTTGGCCTGAAACAGCAAAACGATGCCGGCGAGTCTGTCGCGACGGGCGAGTGCGAAGTTTTCCGTGAGCCAGGCAAGGACGACTGGGTTGCGATTGAGAAATTCTTCCGTTGGCTGGCTGGTCATGCCCCAATTGTTGTTGCCGCCCGGCAGATTGAGCGTCACGAACAAGACCGGGCCAAGCCGGAAACAGGAATGTTCCGGATAGTTGCCGGTCTGGCGCTCCAGCGACAGTTTATTTTGGCCAAGCGACAGGTTGTTGCTCCAGAACAGGCTGCGTAATCTATTGAGTCGCTCGACCGGAACGTAGTTGCCGTTCGAGATTCGATCGCAGTCGGCCCATTCGTTGTCACCAGGCACATAAACGAAAGGCACGCGGGATGCGTTGAAGATGCGGTGACGATCGTCGAAAAGGCTGTCGTCGCAGCGCCCCTTGCCGGACTTGATGTCGCCGATGTGGGCGACGAATTCGACCTGATTTTCGGCTATGGCCTCAAGCATTTTCGGCAGTTCGGCCCGTTCATAGTCGGAGTACGGCGTGTCTCCGATGAGCGCAAAGCGCAAGACCTCGGCGTGGGCCTGCGTCATGGCGCCGACCAGTAGCAGCGCCCAGGTCAATTTTGGCCAAAATTTTCTGTCGACCGTGGGAGTCGCTTTTTTGCCGCTCAACGGAGCATTCCTTTCAGTGCATAGAGCGCATCGAGGGCTTCGCGGGGGGTGAGCGCATCAGGGTCGATGCTGGCAAGCTGGCCGAGGACGGGATGGGGTTCGGGCTCGACTGCTTCAGGTGCGCTCTGAGCGAAAAGGTCAGGTTGCAGCGGATCGACCGTGGCGCGCTGTTCGAATTCACGAAGCTGCTTGCGGGCGGCGCGAACGACGGCGATCGGGATGCCGGCCAGTGCAGCGACCTGAATCCCGTAGCTCTGGTTGGCCGGGCCTTCCTCGACGGCGTGCATGAATACGATGCGATGCGCGTGCTCGACGGCGCCGAGGTGCACGTTGGCCAGCTCGGTATACTCGTGCGACAGCCGGGTCATCTCGAAATAGTGCGTGGCGAATAGCGCCAGGCAGCGGTTCTTGTCGATCAGGTGGCGCAGGATGGCGAAGGCCAAAGCCATGCCGTCGAAAGTCGAAGTGCCGCGGCCGATTTCGTCCATCAGCACGAGGCTGTTGGCGGTGGCGTGATGCAGGATGGCGGCGGCTTCGGTCATTTCGACCATGAAGGTCGAGCGGCCGGAGGCGAGATCGTCGGAGGCGCCGATGCGGGTGAAGATGCGGTCGAGCGGGCCGAGCACACAGCGGTCGGCCGGCGTGTAGCAGCCGATGTGGGCGAGCAGGGCGATCAGCGCGACCTGGCGCATGTAGGTCGATTTACCGCCCATGTTCGGGCCGGTGATGAGCAGCAGGCGGCGATTTTCAGCGAGCAGGCAGTCGTTGGCGATGAAGGTTTCGGCGTTGTTGGCCAGTTCACCCTCGACGACCGGATGGCGGCCACCTTCCACGGTCAAGCCGATTTCGTCGGCGAATTCGGGCTTGCACCAGTTGCGCTTGAGGGCGGTTTCGGCGAAGCCGGCCAGCAGGTCGAGGTGGGCGACGGCGCGGGCGATGATTTGCAGGGTCGGAATGACTGGCTGCAGTTCGTCGAGAATGGCCTCGTACAGCAGTTTCTCGCGGGCCAGAGCCCGTTCCTGCGCCGACAGGGCCTTGTCCTCGAAAGCCTTGAGTTCCGGCGTGATGTAGCGTTCCGCGTTCTTGAGCGTTTGCCGGCGACGGTAGTCCTCCGGGATTTTGTCGACATGGGTGTGCGTGACCTCTATGTAAAAGCCATGCACCTTGTTGTACTCGACCTTGAGGCTGGTGATGCCGGTGCGCTCGCGCTCGCGGACTTCCATATCGACGAGGTAGGCGCCGCAGTTGTCGTTGAGCGAACGGTATTCGTCAAGATCGGCATCGAAGCCCGGTGCGATGAAACCACCGTCGCGAATCTGGGCGGACGGCTCGCTGCCGATGGAACGGATGAGCAGATCGAGCGTGGCGTGTGGCGTGCCGAGATCGGAGAAAAGTTGGGCGACCAGCGGCGAGACGGCGCCGGCCAGCGGGGCGCGCAGGCTATCGAGGCGGGCCAGCGATTCGCGCAGGCTGGCCAGATCGCGCGGCCGGGCGTTGCGCAGGGCGATGCGGCCGGCGATTCGTTCGATGTCGGCAATGCCGCGCAGGCTGCGACGGGTTTCGCCGGCTATGCGGCCATAATCGTCGAGCAGGAATTCGACGGCACCATGGCGGGCGGCCGGAATATCGCGCTCGCGCAATGGGTGGTGCAGCGAGTGCCGCAGCAGTCGGGAGCCCATGCTGGTCACGCAGTTGTCGAGCAGCGAAAACAGCGTCGGCGAGGGTTGACCGCGCAGGGTTTCGGTCAATTCCAGATTGCGCCGCGTGGCGAGATCGAGGCCGAGGTAAGCGCCTTCGATTTCCACGGTCAACCCGCGTAAATGGTTCAATTTGCCAGCCTGGGTGGCCTGCGCGTATTGCAACAGGGCGCCGGCGGCGGCGACAGCTGGCTTCAGCCCTTCTGCGCCGAATCCGGCGAGGGAAGCGACCTCGAATTGCTCACATAGCAGGCGTCGCGCCGAGTCGAATTCGAAATACCAGTCCGGTTGCCGGGTGCGGGCAACGTCGAGGCCAAAATTGGGCGTCCAGCTCTCCGGGTAAAGTATTTCGGCTGGGCGAATGCGCTCCAGCGTCGCCGGAATCTGTTCTGCCGGGATTTCCAGCAGCACGAATTCGCCGCTCGCCAGATTGAGCCGGGCCAGACCGGCGGTGTTGCGCAGCGTCGTGACGGAGAGCAGCCAGATATCCTGCTTGTCGTCGATCAGCGCCGCATCGGTCAGCGTGCCGGGGGTCACGATGCGCGCCACGGCCCGTTCAACCGGACCCTTGCTGGTCGCCGGGTCGCCAATCTGTTCGCAGATCACCGCTGATTCGCCGAGCTTGACCAGACGGGCGAGATAAGGCTCCAGCGAATGGAAGGGAATGCCGCACATCTTGATCGGCACGCCGGCCGACTGGCCGCGCGTGGTCAGCGTGATGTCGAGCAGGCGCGCCGCCTTTTCGGCATCCTCATGAAAAAGCTCGTAGAAATCGCCCATCCGGTAGAACAGCAAGGTGTTCGGGTGACTGGCCTTGAGCGCCAGATATTGGCGCATCATCGGCGTGTGCTGAGATTTGTCCGGTCCTTCTTTTTCTTTGTTTTTCATCGTCAAGTCTTTGATGTCACTGAGCGCAAGTGACCGAATTCGGCGTTTCTCCATTCCGGGCGGCGGAGTACTAATTTTTCCAACAGGTGCGGCATGTCGCTGTGTGCCATGGAATCGGGTGGCATGTCTGGCAAACCGGCGCAGGCAAGCGTGACCTCGAACGACTGCTGATCCTTCAATATTCTGGCGGAAGCCGGCATATTACCAGCGCGGATTTCGCCCGCCTAAGGCTCCATGCATCGTCCGAGCGGGACGCTTCGGGGGATGGCACAACGCTGTCGCACAGGTTCGCAAATTCGCGCAGCGGCTGCGTGGTTTGCGCGGTATGCGGCGAGGAATCGAATATGACTGGTATATTTGCGGGTCTTTCACATGCCTGTAATGGCGGCTTCTTGGGATACTCAGATTTTGTCACGGCACAACTTGATGCAGACGCTATTCGATAACTCGGTCTGGCGTGGTTCGGTGTATTTGTTCCTTGTCGTTCTGGTTGGCGGTTGTTCGCATCCTGCGTACCGTGATGGTCTGGACTACATGGCGGCCGGCAAGCGCGAAGAGGGAGTTGCCTCTCTGGAGAAAGCGGCGCGCGATCGGCCGCGTGATGCCGAGATCAAGGCGGCGATGATTCGCCACAAAGGCGAAACCATCGACAACTATCTGGACGATGGCGACCGTCAGCGTTCAGTCGGCAAGCTCGACGCGGCTGAAGCGGCCTACCGGCGTGCGCTGGGTATCGATGACCGCAATACCCGGGCCATGCAAGGCCTGGAACAACTTGCGGTCGACCGTAAAAATACGGCCAATCTGGCCCAAGCCGACCAATTGTTGAAGAAAGGCGACCTGCTCGGTGCCGAGCGCGTGGTGCGCACCGTACGGGCGCAGGATCCGCTGAACGCGCAGGCACGCAGCCTGCAGCAGCAGATTGACAGCATGCGCGACAAGGAAATGAACCCGTCGGGCAATCCGGCGGTCAAGGCGGCGCTTGCCAAGCCTGTCGTGCTGGAGTTCCGTGACGCGACGCTAAAGTCGGTGTTCGAGGTTCTGTCGCGTTCATCAGGCCTGAATTTCGTGTTCGACAAAGACGTCAAGGGCGACACCAAGGTGACCTTCTTCGTCCGCAACAGCCCGCTCGAAGATATCCTGAACCTGATCCTGAAGACCAATCAGCTTGAAAAACGCCAGCTCAATGACAACAGCTTCCTGATCTACCCCAACACCCCGGCCAAGGCCAAGGATTATCAGGAACTGGTGGTGCGCAGCTTCTATCTCGCCAATGCCGACGTCAAGCAGGCGCAGAATCTCGTCAAGACGGTCGCCAAGAGCAAGGATGTCTTTGCCGACGAGAAACTCAACCTGCTCATCGTCAAGGACACGCCCGATGCCATGCGCCTCGTCGAGCGGCTGATCGAGTCGCTGGATCTGGCAGAACCGGAAGTGATGCTGGAAGTCGAGGTGCTGGAGGTGACGCGCAGCCGCCTCAACGAGATTGGGGTGGATTGGCCGGACTCGGTTGGCTATGGCGCCCTGCAGCAGACGATCACGACGACCACGAGCACGGCGGCCGGGATACTGCAGAACGTCGTGCCGGGCGGCACGCTGGCCCCAGGCTACATCAGCCTCAAGAATGCCTCCGGCCTCACCAGTTTCGTCGCCAACCCCGGCCTGACGCTCAATCTCAAGGGGCAGAACAGCGATACCAACGTTCTCGCCAATCCGCGCATCCGCGTCAAGAACCGCGAGAAAGCCAAGATTCACATCGGCGACAAGCTGCCGATATTCACCACCACCTCGACAGCCAACGTCGGCGTCTCGGCGTCGGTAGCCTACCTCGACGTCGGCCTCAAGCTCGACGTCGAATCGAACGTCACCCTCGACGACGAAGTGTCGATGAAGGTCGGGCTGGAAGTCAGCAGCATTACCAAGGAAGTGACCGGCCCCTCCAATTCGCTGGCCTACCAGGTTGGTACGCGCAGCGCGAGCACCGTGCTCCGCCTCAAAAACGGCGAAACTCAGGTACTGGCAGGTCTGATCAACGACGAAGAGCGCAAGTCCACCAGCCATATCCCGGGGCTTGGCGAAATCCCCGTCATCGGCCGGGCCTTTGGCAGCCAGCGTGACACGTCGGTGAAGACTGAAATCATTCTGCTCATCACGCCGCGCGTCCTGCGCAACATCCATAGGCCGGACTTCGGGCAGCCGGCCCTGCCTTCGGGTACCGAATCGGCGGTCGGCGCAGCACCGATGACCATCAAGTTGCAGGGCGCCAAATCCTTGACCATTTCGCCGCGCAGTGGTGCAGCGCCGGTCGCTGCTGGCATGGCGCCTCTCGGCCTGCCGGCAGTCGAGCCGGGGCAAGCCGTACCGGCCCCCGCTTTCGAAGGCCTGCAGCTTGGCGGCCCGGCTGAGGCTGTTGCAGGGGCGGATGTCGACTTTCTCGTCATTTCACCGGGTCAGGCCAGTACGCTGACCGTCGACGTCGCCTTTGACCCGACTGTTTTTGAAGCGAGGCAGCCGGCGGCAGTGGCGCCAGGGCGCATCTCGCTACGTCTCGAGCAAGGCAGCGGCAACCTTCGCTTGCGTGCGCTACCCGGGGCAAAAGGCGCTACCCGGATCGACGTGACCGGGGCGACACTGGAAAGCGGCGAGCCGTTCTCCGGGGCAACCGTTTCGCATGCGATCAAGTTGAACTAGCCATGATCGGCAAGCCGGGCAGGGGCTTTACCCTGATCGAACTGATCATCACCGTCGCCATCGTCGGCATACTGGCCATGACGGCAATGCCGATGATCGAGATGACGGCCAAACGGCAGAAGGAAGTCGAATTGCGCGCTGCCCTGCGGGAGATACGCGGCGGCCTCGATGCCTATCGACGAGCCGTCGAGGAGGGCAAGGTCGAGAAGAAGATCGACGAGAGCGGCTATCCACGCCGTCTCGATGATCTCGCCAACGGTGTCGACAACGCGCAGGACCCGAACAAGGCCAAGCTCTATTTCCTGCGCCGCCTGCCGCGCGACCCGTTTGCGGATGATCCGGCGCTGTCGGCGGAGCAGACCTGGGGCAAACGCAGCTACGCCAGCCCGCCAGATGCACCGCTGGAAGGCGCTGACGTTTTTGACGTCCATTCGCTGGCCAAAGGCGTTGGCCTCAATGGCATTCCGTATCGGGAATGGTAAAGCATGAATTCCCGCACTAAAGGCTTCACGCTGATCGAATTGCTGGTCGTCATGGTGGTCATCGCCACCCTGCTGACCATTGCCGCGCCGCGCTATTTCCAGCATCTCGACCGGGCCAAGGAAGCCTCTCTGCGCGAGTCGCTGGCCGTCATGCGCGATGCCGTCGACAAATATCGCGGCGACACCGGGCGCTATCCGGAAACGCTCGAAGAACTGGTCACCAAGCGCTACCTGCGCAAGGTGCCGCCGGACCCGATCACCGAAAGTACAGATAGTTGGGTGATCGTGCCGCCGCCGGACTCGCCGGGAAGTCGCAGGGTCTGGGACATTCGCAGCGGCGCCGAAGGGCAGGGCCTGAACGGCAGCGACTATTCGACATGGTGATCTCCCACGGTCAACCGGAATTATTGGCCAAAAACAAAATGGGCCGCGAGGCAGGCTTCACCTTTCTCGGCTTGATGTTCGCCGTCGCCATCGCCGGCATTGCCCTGGCCGGTACCGGCGCACTGTGGCACATGGAAAGCCGCCGGGAGAAAGAAAAGGAACTGCTGTTCATCGGCGAGGAATACCGGGAGGCGATCAGCAGCTACTACAGCAAATCGCCGGGTGAAGCGAAGCAGTTCCCGGAGAAACTCGACGA
The DNA here is from genome assembly GCA_016790815.1 of Dechloromonas sp. GTDB lineage: Bacteria > Pseudomonadota > Gammaproteobacteria > Burkholderiales > Rhodocyclaceae > Azonexus. The sequence continues at coordinate 13,310 of JAEUOG010000077.1, read as the reverse complement.
CCTCCTGCAGGACAAGCGCTTCCCCAATCCGACCCGTCACCTGCGCCGTCTCTATCGTGAGCCGATGACGAGCGATGGCGAGTGGGAACTGATCCGGCAGGAGGGGCGCATCATCGGCGTCGCCAGCCGCTCGCCTGAAGAACCGATCAAGATTGCCGGATTTGGCCCGGGGCAGAATGAATTCGAGGGGGCTGTCAGCTACACCGAATGGCGATTCATCAGCAATGGCGGGGTGCAGTCCACCAATGCCACCCCCGGCCCAAACACCGGCAGTTCGCCGCACGCTCCGTCGCGCTAGCGATCTCCATCCGATCTTGGGAATGCGATATTGACCCGCCGAAGCTCGCTGCTTTGAATTTGGCCTGAAATTCCGGTTGACCGTAGAAGGTGGCGTTTCAGGTCTGCGATTCGGCGGCGCAAGGCCGGCCCGTCAGCTGCCTTGCATTCGCCGGTAATGTGCCACGACCAGCGGCACGTAACGCTGCGTTTCGACGTAGGGCGGCAGGCGACGGCCGTGGCGGATGACTGCGTTTTCGCCTGCGTTGTAAGCGGCCAATGCCAGTTCGATATTGTTGTCGAACATGACCAGTAGGTCGCGCAGATAGCTGGCTCCGGCCCGGATGTTTTCGTTGGCGTCGAGCAGGTTGAATGTGCCGTAGCGGCGGGCAGTGGCGGGCATCAACTGCATCAGTCCGGTCGCCCCTTTTGGCGAAACGGCGCCCCTGTTATAGCCCGACTCGACGGTGATCACCGCATGCAGCAGCTTGGCGTCGACGCCGGTATCCAGGCTGGCGCGCATGACAGAATCGTGAAACGGGCGTTGGCCGTAGGGCAGGGAGAGGACGCCGCGCGGGGCACGCAAGGCAGCCCGCGCCGGCTCGAAGCGGTCGGCCAGCACCAGGCGATAGCGCTTGTCGTCGGGGATGTTGCTCAGGTGTTCAACACCATCTTCGTCAACGAAGCCGAAAATGCCGCTGACTGCCTGTACCTGCAGCGGCGCAAGCGCAGAAAGGGCAATAACGAGGAGGGCGGGTTTGAAGCGCATGGCAGAATGATAATCCAGTTGTCCTCACAGCAAAAAATCGCCGTGTTGCCGGGAATAGACCGGCTTCAGAACCGGTTCGGCGAGCAGTGCATTACGGTCATCTAACGCGGCTTGCATAGTATTATTCTGCGGATACTCAATCTACTTTGGCGAATCCGTGTTGCAGAAATTCATTTCCCGAGTCCTTGGCCGTCTTTTCGCTAGTGCTGCTGTTTCCCGTATCCGCCAGAGAGGATTTACCCTCCTTGAACTGCTTGTCGTCATGGTCATCATCGGCCTGCTCGCCGGCTATGTCGGGCCGAAGTATTTTTCGCAGATCGGCAAGTCGGAAATCAAGGCGACGCGGGCGCAGATCGATGGCCTGGAAAAGGCACTCGACCAGTATCGTCTCGATGTCGGCCGCTACCCCAATACCGAGCAGGGTCTGGCCGCGCTGAGCAAGCGTCCGGCCGGCGAGAACCGCTGGCAGGGGCCGTATCTCAAGAAAGAGGCGCCGCTCGACCCGTGGGGCGGCGCCTACCAGTACGTTCAGCCTGGAGAGCACGGCGACTTCGATCTCTTCTCCTTCGGCAAGGATGGCAAGGCCGGCGGCGAAGACGAAAACGCCGATATCACCAACTGGTGAGTTGCCAATAACAATGGATTACGACGTGATGGCCGTTTTTCCTGGTCGGGGTGTTTCCCGACTGACGGTATCGGCTGAGTCCCCTGAACTGCTTGCAGCGGCACCCGCCTTGCAGGGCAGTGTCATCGTCTCGTCGCGGCCGCTTGGCCAGCAGACAAGGCGTTCACGCGGCGGCAAGTTCCCGTTGGCGCTGTTCACCCGGCAAATGCTTTCGCTGCTCAAGGCCGGGTTGACCGTGGTTGAAGGCCTGGAGACTTTATCTGAGCAGGACCAGGGTTCGGCAACGTCTGAAGTCCTGAGCCGCCTGCTCGGCCATCTGCGCGAAGGGCAGTCGTTGTCGACGGCCATGCAGCACCACCCCGAGGCCTTTCCCGATCTTTACGTAGCGACGGTCAGGGCCAGCGAGCGCACCGGCGACATGCCCGAAGCGTTGCAGCGCTACATCGTTTTTCACGAAAAACTCGCTGATCTCAAGAAGAAAATCGTCAGCGCCGCCATCTACCCGGTCTTGCTGATGTCGGTCGGGGCGATCGTCACGCTTTTCCTGCTCGGCTATGTGGTGCCACGCTTTGCCCTGGTTTTCGCCGATAGCGGGCGCGATCCGGAGGGGCTGTCCAGCCTGCTTTTCGCCTGGGGCGGCTTCATCAACAACCATGCCGCGGGGCTGGCGGTTGGCGTTGCGCTGACCATCGCCGGTCTGGTCGGCCTCTTTTCGCTGCCGCCGGTGCGCGCTGCCGTCGCCCGTGCTGCCTGGCGTGTGCCTGCCCTTGGCGAGCGTATCCGATTGATCTTCCTGGCCCGCTTCTACCGGACCACCGGCATGCTGCTGCGCGCCGGCATTCCGCTTAAAACGACGCTCGGCATGGTCGCCGATATTTTGCCTGTGGCCTTGCGCGCCGGTTTGCTGCAGGCGGTGGCCGACATCGAACAGGGCCTGCCATTTTCGCAGGCAGCCGAACGGGGCGGACTGACCACGCCTGTGGCGCTGCGCATGATCGCTGTCGGCGAACGCAGCGGCCAGTTGGGCGACATGATGGAAGCCGTCGCCACCTTCTACGACGAGGAAATCAACCGCCTCGTCGATCTGTTCACCCGCCTCTTCGAGCCCTTGCTCATGGCGGTGATTGGTGGTGTCATCGGCGGCATCGTGCTGCTGCTGTACATGCCGATCTTCGAACTGGCCGGTAATTTCCAGTGAACATACCAAGGGAGGCGCACTAGCCGATGGAACGCCAGGAACACGATGTCCTGCTCGGCGAGGCATGCCAGCTGGCAGCGGCCGGTGGTGGCCTGCCGGCGGTGATGGCTGCCCTGCAGGCCGATTTCGGCCAGAGCGAAGAGGCGGCCGGGGAATTGACGGCCTTGGCCTTCGGCCTCAAGGCCATCACTCTGGCCGAGCTTTCCGAACACGCGCTGGCCCTCTCGCTGGCGCCCTTTGCCGAATTCATCCGGCGTCAGGCGCTTGTCCTCGAAGCCGGCGACGCCTATCTCATCGCCACGCCCAACCCCTTCGATGTCAGCGTGCGCGACTGGCTGGAAGGCCTCGTGCCGCTTGGCAAGCCGCTGCATTGGCGCCTGGCACCGCCATCGGTGCTGACCGCCTTCCTGGCCCGCGAAGAAACCCGAGTCAGGGCGCTTGACGGCAGTCTGAGCGGCGAGGGTGGCCAGATCGCCATCGGCTCGGTGGCCGAAGATCTTTCCCTGCAACGCATTTCCGAGGACGGTAGCGCCGTTGTCAGGCTTCTGCGGTCGACGCTCCACGACGGCCTGAAAGCCGGGGCCAGCGACATTCACGTCGAGGCCAACAATCGCGGCCTGGCCATCAAGTACCGCATCGACGGCGTGCTCAATTACGCCGGGTCGATTGACGGAACCGATACCGCCGAGCAGATTATTTCCCGCGTCAAGGTGCTCTCCGAGCTCGACATCTCCGAGCGCCGCGTGCCGCAGGACGGCCGCTTCAAGGTCAGCTGGCAGGGCCGCGAGATCGATATCCGGGTCTCCATCATGCCCAGTATCTGGGGCGAAGATGCTGTACTCCGCGTGCTCGACAAGCAGGCGCTGACCGATCACCTGCAGGGGCTGCGCCTTGACGCCATGGGCTTCGACGCCGACATCATGGCGCGCATTCGCCGGCTTTCGAGCGAACCCTACGGCATGGTGCTGGTCACCGGCCCGACCGGTTCCGGCAAGACAACGACGCTCTACGCCGCGCTGACCGAAATCAACCATGGTGAAGACAAGATCATCACCATCGAGGACCCGGTCGAGTATCAGCTTTCCGGCGTGCTGCAGATTCCGGTCAACGAGAAAAAGGGCCTGACTTTCGCCCGTGGCCTGCGCTCCATCCTGCGCCACGACCCGGACAAGATCATGGTCGGCGAAATCCGCGACGCGGAAACCGCGCAGATTGCCGTGCAGGCGGCGCTGACCGGCCACCTGGTGTTCACGACGGTGCACGCCAACAATGTGTTCGACGTCATTGGCCGCTTCCTGCACATGGAAGTCGATCCCTACAACCTCGTTTCGGCCCTCAACGGCGTCGTCGCCCAGCGCCTGATCCGTACCCTGTGCCCGGCCTGTGCGCAGCCTGCCAAGCCGAGTGCCGAAGATCTGAGCCACGCCGATATCGACCTTTCCGCCAGCGCCGACTGGACATTTCGCCGTTCGGTCGGCTGCGGCAGTTGCCGCGGTACCGGCTATCGCGGCCGCAAGGCGATTGCCGAACTGCTCGTCCTCAACGACGAAATCCGCGAACTGATCATCAGCCGCGCCCCGATCCGCCAACTCAAGGAAGCGGCCCGCCGAAGCGGCACCCGCTCGCTGCGCGAAAGCGCCCTCGACCTCGTCCGCGACGGGGTAACCAGCCTGGAAGAAGCCAACCGTGTCACTTTCGTGGCTTGACCGCCTGACCCTCTTCATCCACCCGCAGCGCCTCGTTCTTGAACGGCAGGCGTGGCGCGGTGCGCGTTCGCGCCAATCGACCGATGTCGCCTCTCACGCCGCTGGCGAAGCCGACTGGCAGCCGGTGCTGGCCGCTGCAGAAGTTTTGCTCAAGACTACCGGCGAGGGCGCAGCCTTGCGCATCATCGTCGCAGACCATCTGGTTCGCTATGCTGTGCTGCCGTGGAGCGAGATGCTGACCGGCAAGGCCGCCCGACTCGACATGGCCCGCGCCCTGTTGCGCAACACGCTGGGCGAACGGGCCGCGGCGCTGGATATCGCGCTCGACCGGCCGGCTTTCGGCAAGAGTGGTGTTGCCGCCGGTATTGATCGCCAGTTGCTGGTCGGCCTGCGCGCCGCCGCCAAGGCCCGGCGCCTGCGCCTGAGCAGCGTGCAGCCTCGCCTGATCGCCGAATTGGCGGTGCAGCGAACCCAGTTGAACGATGGCTGGCTGGCATGTGTCGACAGCGGCTGGATGACCCTGGCCGGCATCCGTGACGGCGAGATTGCCAGCCTGCGCAATCACCGCGCCAGAACGGCGGAGCCGGCCATTCTGGCGGGTGAACTGGGCGGTTTGCTGGCGGCGGAGTCTGCCACGGTCAACGGGAAAAAAGTGCTGATTTCGACATCTGCCGGTGCCGCTCCCAAGCTGGCGGGTGGCTGGGAAACGACGCTGGTCACGCCAGTCGCCGGAGGCGCCCATGCGTGATCTTGGACTGGATTTCCAGCCACGCCGCCCCGGCCTGCTGACGGTCGTCCTGCTCATTGCCGGTATCGTGCTTTGCGCCGATGCCTGGTTTGAAGACCGTAAGCTGCTTAGCCAGCAAGAAGAAGTCGAAGCCAGTCTGGCCCAGGCCAAGCGCCGGGCTGACCGGGTCGATGCCGGCCGGCGCGACAGCCGCCCGGAAAACGTCTTCTCGGCCGAAGAGGCAAAGACCCTGCGCGAGACCATCAGCCTCATCGGCATCGACTGGGAAAAGCTTTACCGCAGCATTGATGCAGCGACCGGCGAGGATATCGCGCTGCTCGCCATCCGTCCCAGTGCGGCCGGCAAGTCGGTGCAGATTTCTGGCGAGGCCCGCAACATGGCGGCAGTGCTCACTTTCGTCGACGCACTGCGCCGCGAACCGCTCGACAAACCTGTGCTGCTCTCGCACCAGATCAAGCAAAGTGACCCGCAACAACCCATCCTCTTCGAGATTGCCGCGACATGGCTGACCGGTTCCTGAACCTCCTGCTCGCCCGTCTGCGCTTTGCCACGGCCAATCTGCCGGTGCTGCCGCTGATTGCCTTGCTGCTGGTAGTGGCCGCCACGGTGATCCACATCGTTGTGTTGCCCGGCCGCGAAGCGGCCATCGAGGAAGGCGAGCGTCGTCTGGCCAGCCTCGAACGCAGCGCCCGGCGTGCCAAGATTGAAAGCCAGGCCGAACGCGTGACGCCGGAAGATACGCGGCAGCGCCTGCTCGACCGCTTTCCGAGCGAGGATCAGCTCAACGCCGAACTTGGCCGGCTGCTGGAGCTGGCCAGGAAGCAGGGTCTGCAGGTTCCGTCAGGCGACTATCGGTTGGTACCAGGGAAGGATGGCCTGTTTGACCGCTACGTTCTGAATCTGCCGGTCAAGGGCAGCTACATGACCGTACGCCGCTACGTGGCGGCGGTGCGCCAGGCGTTCCCCGATCTGGCCGTCGAGGACATCAGTCTGCGCCGCGAAAGCATCGGTAGCGCCGAGGTCGAGGCGCAATTGCGCTTCATCCTCTTCGCTCGGCGGAGCGGGGCATGACGCCGAAGCAGCGCTGGATCATCCTCGGGGGGCTGCTGGCTGCCACCCTCGTCGCCACCTATCTGGTTGAAGACGAGCCGTTGCCGGAGAAGAGCAAGCGTAAGGGCAGTGTATCCAGCAAATCAGCTGCTTTGTCCGCGGTTGAAAGTCGGCGGGCTGGCTCGAAGGAAAAACCGGCGGAACTGGCCGCCGCGCCACTCAGTTTCCCCGAGCCGGCGTCGGCCGATCTCGGCAGAGCCGAGAAGGGCAGCAAGTCCATCGACCCTTTCCGAACCAAGAGCTGGTACGTCGTGCCACCGCCACCCAAACCGCCCAAGCCGACGGCACCGCCGCTACCGTTCCAGTATCTCGGAAAGATCAACGAGGCGGGCGAAACGCGGGTCTTCCTGACCCACCAGGGAAAGCACATCATCGCCAAGGTTGGCGACGTGATCCACGGCACCTACAGCGTCGAGGAAATCGCCGGTGGGCAGATGACCTTTCTCTATCAGCCGCTGAAAGAAAAGCAGGTGCTGGGCATCGGCGCTGATAGGTAAGGCGCAGCTGTGCGGCAGGGCGTCCCGCACCGAAGTGCGGGACTGTATGGCAGCTTACTTCGCCTGGCGACGACGGGTGGCGAAGCCGATCAGGCCAAGACCGGCGAGCAGCATGGTCCATGTTTCCGGTTCGGGTACCGCTATCGGCGCTGTGTAGCCGGCAAGATCGGCCGCGCTGACCTTGTAGGCATGCAGGACGCCGGGCAACAGTTGGTAGCTCCCATCAGTTGGAACGCCGGTTGCGGCACCGTTGCAACCGGTAGTCGCGCCGAGTGGGCACTGAATGGAGGAAGCGTAAGGGTCGGCATCGGTAAAACGGAAATAGACGTCGAATTGATCATTGTTCGAGCCGTTCTGGGTCACGCTGTAGTCGTTGTCGGTACCGGCCAGCATCAGGAAGCTGCCGTCGGCCAGCTTGGGCCCGATGGCAAGGCCTTCCCACTTTTCCGGCGACTTGTTGCCAAGGGCGGACAGGGTATTTGCGTCGAGATCCAGAATGACACCGGATTTGGTGACCTTGGTGTACGTGGCGCCAACTGCGTCGAGATCGATGTTGCTGACATCGGTCGCGCCGGTAATGTCGATCTTGTAGACTTCCTTGTCGGCCGTCGCCAGCGTGGCGCCGACACCGATGCCGCGGTTATTGCGTTCGAGTACATAGAACTCGTGATCATTGATGGCGACCAGCGAAGAGATACCTTGCCCCTGACCGGAACGCTTCATCTCGTAAGCATACTGACCGACGGCTGTGCCGGTGTCGATATCGAACTTGACGATGCGATTGACGGTGCCGTTGCCAGCGCCTTCGTCGAGCATGGCGCTTTGCAGCATGGCGTAGGCGTACTTGCCATCCGGGCTAATGGCCAGGCCTTCAAAGCCGCGATTTGTGCGCTTGCCGGCAGTGTTGCCGCTATCACCTGCAAAGTTGGCTACGCCGGAAATGGCATTGCGTGGGAGCAGATTCGCCGGCGTGCTGAAGGTACGTAACAGATTGCCGTTTCGGTCAAATTCGCGCACCGATGGCCCGTACTCGTCGGAAACCAGGAAGTTGCCTGTCTTCGGATTGACGACAAAACCTTCCGGGTCCATCGCGTTGGCGAGAACGCTGGTCGGGCTGGGAGCAAAGCCGTTCAGGGGCGAGTTGCCGTTCTTGAAGACGACAGTCTGGGCGATCTGAAAATTGGAGATGGCGCCGGTGGTCTGATTGATATCGAGCGTGAAACGCTGGACACGGGTGTCGTAGCTGATCGTGCCGCCACCCGGGCCGCGGTCGGAAAGCCCCCACCACTCGTTGCGGTTGGTGTCGTAGTAAATGTCCGAGAAATAGCCGACGCGCCCGTTGTTGGCCGAAGTGCCTCCGGAGAGATCGGACATGCCACCGTCAAGTGCCAGTCCGTTGACGAAGGTGGGGGCTGCCTGGGTTGCGCCGGCAAACAGAATGGTCAGCAATGCGATTGTTGGTTTGAGTTTCATGGTCACTTCGAGAGAGTGGGTGTTGTTGATCCATGGTCGCCGAACGCTTGCAAGGCAACCCAGATGGTCGTGCCGAAGGATAGGACCCGTAGCCGACGCTACAACAACTCTAGTTTCACTTTGTTTCCGGGGTATGACAGCAGGCTGGCCATGGATGCCAACGGTTTTTTGTCACATGCATTAGGGTTTTCCATACCCCATTTGCATCCTCTGGCCGGCATCGGGTGTATTAGGATGTCATGCGGACGATTACTGCGGTCCACATGGAATTTCCCCACAAATAAAAATGGAGACAAAGGATGAAAAAACAGAAAATTGCGGTGTCGTCACCCACGGTGCGCTACCTTGGCGCACTGGTGTTGCTGCTCGGAGCAGGTGCTGCCCAGGCGGACCGGTGCGCCGGCCTGATCAAGGCATTCGGCAATCAGCTGGCTGACGTCAGTTGCGTCGACAGTGCCGATCTGACCACAGCCAACCCGGCGACTACCCCGGCAAACAACTCGCTTCCCGGCTTGCCGCCGTTTGCCTTCACCCCGCAGACGGACCGCGCGACGATAGCACCAGATGCTGCCAACCGGACGCCGATCACCGCACCGGTGCCGGGCGTCCAGCTCAACGCGCGAATCGCCAGCGACCCGACCGGTCAGGCCCGGTTTCTGTTGCGCCTGCCGGAGAAGTGGAATGGGCGCCTCGTGGTTGCCGGAGCCTCTGGCACACGAAGCGAATTCAACGGCGACTTCGCGTGGAGCGATTATGTGGTCCAGAAGGGCTACGCCTACGCCTCTCAGAACAAGGGCGTGCTCAACCTGAAATTCAGTGATGCCAGCGACCCGCTGGCCTGCCGTCTAAACCCGACCTCGCCGCTGTGGGTCCAGTTCTACGATAACGGCCCGGGTCAGGAGTTCACCCGCTGGCGTGATTACATGGTGCTCGCTTCCAAGCTTGCCCACAAAGGAGCGGTAGCCAACTACGGAAAATCGCCGCGTTACACCTACGCTGTTGGCACTTCGAACGGTGCCTACCAGGTTCGGCGGGCTGTCGAATCGGCACCTGAATGGTTTGATGGTGGCGTCGACTGGGAGGGTACCTTCGTCGACGAAAACGGCCCGAACCTGCTGACCGACCTGCCGACTGCTGTACTCAACTACCCCGACTACGTGGCCGGCGGAATGAGCCCGGCCAGTACCGCAGCCAAGAACATACGTGGCGCCGGCTTTCCGCCTGACCTGAGCGCCGGCACAACCTCGTTGTGGGCGCTCAATTCAGCGTCCTTCTGGGAGGTAACCCTGTGCCAGTGGCAGAAGCGGGTCGATCCGACCTACGATACCTATGGTAGCGGCCCCGAAAACTACAACTACATTGGGCGCTTGTCGGTTTCCAAAGCCGACGAAAGCATCGCCGATTTCGCTACCACCGGCCGGATCAAGCGTCCGCTGATCACCGTTGCCGGCACGATGGACGCGCTCTTGCCGATTGATCGCCATGCCCGCGCCTACGCCCGCAAGGTGGTAGCGAATGGCGGTGAGCGGATGGATGACGATGATGATCGTCGGCATCACAAGCAGCACCACGACGGTAACCCGGCGTACCGACTCTACGAAGTGCAAAACGGCAATCACATCGAGACCTACAAGTTGAGCCTGCCCCAGCTTGAACTGATCCAGCCGCACGCCCAGCGTGCCTTTGACCTGCTGGTCAGCCATGTCGAGAAGGGCAAGAATCTCCCGCCCAATCAGTGCATCGGTCGCGGGGCAGCCATCGCCGATGCGCCGGCCCAACCCGGGCATTGCGCCGAGTTGCTGGCCCCCTGATCTTGCGCTTCATCGGCACATTCTCTTGCTTGGAGGATGTGCCGCTTTCCATTTGAATTTGATCGGGCGCAGTACGTCGAGTTTGCTGGTTATTTCACTTGTCGTGGAAACCCGCGAGAAGGCCAGACCAAGGGACTTGTTCTTTCCTGGAAGACGAACTTGTCACCCAGCGCACGCTTGCATGGGCCATGATCGCCCTGGTGTTTTTCCTGAAAAGGAAGGTCGCGCTGGTTTTCCGGCGAAGCTTACTGGCGAATTTCCCGCCTGTTGTCCGGCGGGTTGAATTCGCCCGTGCTGCGGAACGGGTTGATGTCGAGTCCACCGCGGCGGGTGTAGCGTGCATGGACGGCCAATGCCTCGGGGGCGCAATGCTTCCGAATGTCAGAATAGATGCGCTCGACGCACTGTTCGTGGAACTCGTTGTGGTTGCGGAAGGAAACGATGTAGCGCAGTAATCCACTTCGGTCGATGGGCCTGCCGCGGTAGCGGATGACGACCATCGCCCAGTCAGGCTGGCCGGTAACCAGGCAGTTGGATTTGAGCAGGTGGGAGAACAGGGTCTCCTCGACTACGTCGCCCGCTAGCGTGGTGAGTAGTTCAGGCGCTGGTTGGTAGCGGTCGCAGGCAATGTCGAGATCGTCGAGCCGAATGCCTTCCGGGCTGCCGATCACGGCCTGAGGGCAGTCGGTGATCGGTTCGAGCGCGACGCTGACGGTCTTGCCGGCAGCAGCCGAGAGGTCGCTTGCCAAGGTTTTAGAGACGGTTTTTGCGTCGGCGAAAGTACTCTGGTTGAAGGAGTTAAGGTAAAGCTTGAACGATTTCGATTCGATCAGGTTAGGGCTGTCAGCGGGCACGCGGAAAGTGCCAACGGCCACGACCGGTTTGCCTTTCGGGTTGAGCCACGACAATTCGTACGCGTTCCACAAATCCTCGCCGACAAAGGGCAGGGCGCCCTCAAGGATGCCCAGTTCGTGCCGCTTGAGCTGGCGAGGAATGGGGTACAACAACTCGGGGGCGTATTGGCTCTGGTATTCGGTGGCCTTGCCCAAAGGCGAGTCGCTACTTGGGTCGCAGATGTCGATCGGCGGATTCATGGGATTGGATTTTACCGCAAGGCCTCAGGGCATCTTCAGTTCGATCAAATGTGGGCCCCCCTCATCAAGCGCTGTGCGCAGCGCCATTTTGAAAGCTTCAATCGAGTCGGCACGGTCGAAGCCAAGACCAAACGTCAACGCGGCATGCTCGAAACTGATTTTCTGCGGGGTTCGCCAGGCTTGCTCGAATTCCGGCAGGTCGCGTTGGGGAAGAAAGTCGAAAATGCCACCTCCGGCGTTGTTGACCGCAACAATGACGGCATTCCGACCTTGAGCAAGCGCAAGACCGCCCAGATCGTGTTGTGCGGTGAGATCGCCAAGCAGGGCAACGACGCTGCCATGAACGGCAGCAATTCCCATTGCTGTGGATATGTTGCCATCGATGCCGCTGGCACCGCGGTTGCCAAAAAATTGAATGTTTTTCTTCCCGCTGCCAGAGAAGCTGTCTAGCTGGCGGATGGCGAGAGAGTTGCCGATGAACAGCGCCGTTGCCTCAGGCATTTCGTCAAGAAGGGCGCCGATGTGACTGGCCTCGGTGCTTTCCGCAGCCGTGGCTTCGCGTGCTGAAAATGCCTGGCACCAGCTTTGGGGCGCGCCGCTGAGTGATTTTGCCAACAAGGCTGTGCAGACATCCGCCGGTTCGGCGCGCAGCAGATGAGTCAAGCGGTGTGCTGGATCGCTCCATCTTGGCCATGGATCGACCACAGCGTGGGTGTTCCGGATTCCGGCAAGGTAGTTTTGCAGGTTGCGGGTAACCGGGAATGATCCGAAACGCAGAACCCATTCCGGGCGATGCTGCTCAACGAAAGCCTGATCAGAAAGCCAGTCGTTGTAACGGACGAACAGGCGCGAACGATCATGTTTGCCATAGCGCAGGCCGGACAACGGCTCAGCGAGAATCGGACAAGCAAGTTGCTCGGCCAGCTGGGTAAGCGCATCGTTTGCCTCCCGATTTGGCGGCAGCTCGCCACAGACAATAACACCGGGGCGACCGCTGATGCGTTTGACGAGATCGTCGATATCCCTTCTCGCTGGCAACAGCGTGGGGATTGTCACATGGAGCGTTTCCGGCATGTTGGCGCAAGCAGTCTCGGCCAAGGGCAGTAATGGTTCGCGGAAAGGCTGATTGATGTGGACAGGGCCCGGGTGGGGCCATATTGCCTGCTCCCAGGCGCGAGCCGTAAGGCGATGCAGGTAATCGGGGGAGAATCCGTCGTGGGGGGCGCCAAGCAAGTGAGTGGCGCGGACATGGTTTCCAAACAGCGCGCTCTGGTCAATAGTCTGGTTGGCGCCGCAACCCTGCAGTTCAGGCGGGCGGTCAGCCGAAAGCAGGACCAGGGGTGTCCCCGACTGGCTGGCTTCGATTACGGCTGGCAACCAGTTAGCCGGCGCTGTTCCTGACGTGGCGAGCAACAAGACGGGGCGCCGGCTGGCCTTGGCGATGCCCAATGCAAAAAAAGCCGCGCTACGCTCGTCGACCGCAACATGGCAACTCAGGCGGTGCTGGCGCAACATGGCCAGTGCGAGCGGTGTTGACCGCGAACCTGGCGAAATGACGGCGTCGCTGGCGCCGGCTGCGACAAATCCGGCAATCAAAGTCTGCGACCATTGGAAATTGAGTGTTCCGGTATCGGTCATTGTTTCGTTACGCGGCTATAAACGTCGAATTGTAGTCGCAGCGAGACCCTCGGAAACACGGGGCCATGCTATTATTCGCCGCTCGTCGCTGCCCGGCAAAGCTGGCTGCAATGAAATGGAGTGGTAGTTCAGTTGGTTAGAATACCGGCCTGTCACGCCGGGGGTCGCGGGTTCGAGTCCCGTCCACTCCGCCAAATACCGCAAAGCCCGAAAGCAACCGCTTTTCGGGTAATGCCGTTCAGTTAAGGTCTTTCTTCAAGTAACGAACGGTGTAACGTTTTGGTAGGGCTTTGACGATACGGGGGCATTGACGCCCCCGTCGTTTTTCGACGATGGCGAACTGCATCTGCGTGCGCAATCGTACG
>JAEUOG010000007.1 GCA_016790815.1 Dechloromonas sp. | reverse complement strand
GCTCGGCCAACCGGTCAAGACCGGCTACCGGTAGAACATCAGTGGTCGCGTAAAGTTGGCTCGCAAGCATCGAGCCGGAAGTTAACAGCTTTAGCTAATGTTTACAATGCTTTACGCAATAAATGAAAATGCCGTTCAGCGCTAACTGAACGGCATTACCGCCAATGAGCGGCTTTTTATGCGAGGGAACGCAATACAATGATTCTGCTTCAAGTTGAGCGCGCTGAGCTTTTAGATTTTACGGCTGCTGTCCAAGCAGATGCTACCCGTAGTCTTGATCTGTTGCGTGCGATTGAAAACACCCTGGTATGGTTGGAGCGGCTGACTGGTCAGCTTCGCACCGATGCTGCTTTTGCTGAAAAGGCAAATGCTGGGCTTGTTGCACTTGATGGGGTAATCGATCCTGAGCAAGAAATTCAAAATGCCCTTGAAGAAGCGCAGTGTGAAGTTGAAGAGCTTTATAAGCTGCTCGTTGATAAACGTCAGCATGGCCGAAACGATAGGCAGCTAACAGAGGAAGACGGCATCGAGGATGCTTATTCCGAAGCAATTGCTCAAGCGGCGGATCTGCACAACGCGATTAATGCTTTGCGATGGAGTATTGGGGAGCACGACATCCAACCTCTCATTCGGCGAATGGGTGACCGTGTTCGGCGATCCGAAGATGACCACCGCCTTGCTCGACCGCATCACCCATCACTGCGAAATCCTCGAAACCGGCAACGATTCCTTCCGCTTCAAACAGCGGAAAAAATCCGTCAAATTAACCTGAGTAACTGGAAAGATTTGGATGCTGACACCTGGAAACTATTGGACGCTGATTGACAACTAGGGAGGTTTGGACGATCCACGTCACCAGCAATCATTCACACAAGCAGAGTTTCGTGTTGAATGGTGATACCGCTACCCTGCGAAAGATAGGAACGCATAAGGAAATAGACCGAGCGCCTTAAATCACGTTGCTGTGAATGATATGGCCCTGCCGAAATGTGGGGCCTTTGCTTTTGGTGGTAACTGACCTACACGGATTGGCAATCTGTTGTTGTGGCGTGTAGCGCATCGCGCTACAATAGCTAAATGATCAAGCACTTCAAGCACAAAGGTCTGAAGCTGTTTTTCGAGACTGGCAGGAAATCCGGAATTCGTCCGGATCACGCTGCTCGATTGGCTCGGCAGCTACGCCAGTTGAATGACTCGCGGTCGCCCAAGGAAATGAATATGCCGGGCTGGAAACTGCATCCACTGGCTGCCGATCTCGCCGATCACTGGTCGGTGACGGTCAACGGAAACTGGCGTGTGACTTTCACGTTTGAAGGCGAGGACGCCATCCTGGTCGATTACCAGGACTATCACTAGGAGATTCGCATGGGACGCATGTACAACCCGCCGCACCCCGGCGAAACGTTGAAGGAAGATGTTCTGCCGGCGCTTGGCCTGACGGTCACGCAGGCAGCCGAAGAGTTGGGCATCAACCGGGTGACGCTATCGCGCGTGTTGAACGGGAAGGCCGGGGTCAGCATCGATCTTGCACTACGCCTGGAGGCATGGCTTGATGGCCCGACGGCAGAAAGTTGGCTGAAGGGGCAGCTTGCCTACGATCTGTGGCAGGCTGAGCAGCATCGTCCGGTGGTTGGTGTCAGGCACGCTCAGGCGGCGTAGAAATCGCCTAGCACTGTTGAAACGAGTAGCTCAGTGAGTAGCTTGGATTCGTTTATTTTCGGCAGTCCATTGCGGGACAATAGATAGCAGCTATTCGATGTACTATCAGTGAGCCGCACCAAATTGCAGCATTTGGCATGAAATATTGCTGAATTTTTGCAATGCACCAGGAACGGGCGCTCTAAAGCGCCCGTTTTTTTTGCTATAATGCTGCGCTGCACACAAACTTGTCCTGAAGGATCAAAGCATGTCGGAGCCGGTACGCCTGATCAAGAAATATCCGAATCGTCGTCTTTACGATACAAAGACGAGTGCGTACATCACGCTCGGCGATGTGAAGGAACTGGTCCTCAAGTATGAAGTCTTCAAGGTGCTGGATGCCAAGACCGATGAAGACCTGACGCGCAGCATCCTGCTTCAGATCATCCTTGAGGAGGAATCGGGCGGCATGCCGCTGTTTTCGAGCGAACTGCTTTCCGGCTTCATCCGCTTTTACGGCAGCACGATGCAGGGCATGCTCGGCAAGTACCTGGAAAACAACATGAAGACCTTCGTGGATTTTCAGGGCAAGTTGCAGGAACAGTCGCGGACCCTGTATGGTCCGAATGGCGGCGACAATACCCACATGCAGACGGATTTCTGGAACCAATTCCTGAATTTCCAGCAACCGGCCATGCAGAACATGATGACTGCCTATATGGATCAGTCGAAGAAAATGTTCCAGTCGATGCAGGATCAGATGCAGAACCAGACGCGGACGATGTTTACCGGGTTCCAGTACAAACCGGGTGACAAGGTCGAGTAATCGGCTGTTAGGCTACGCGCTGCCATGCGCAGCAGACCTTGGTTGTATGTCTATTTTGGTCGTTTTTTTTGGTTGACCGAGCGATTGCTGGGATCTGGAGAGGCGCTGGGGCGTCCCGGAGACGCTTTGGTGCGTAGCTGACAGCCGGGCCGGGCTACCAATTCAAGGCTTGTTTGGCCGAAATCCGAGGCCCGGTCCCGAAGGTAGTTCGAGGCGCGCACCATGAATGGCCGGCAGGCTCCCTGTATCTTCTGCAAACCACTCTGTTGTTGCCAGGCCGTGTGCGCTATTCGGCGCCACCGCCGCGGCGAGGTGGGCACAAGCGAAGACACCACAGGTACTTTCCAGGCTGGAGGTGATGATTACTTCTAGGCCCGAGGTGCGGGCGCGCAGGGCGAGTTCGACGCTGGCCAGCAGGCCGCCATGGCGTGCCGGCTTGATGACGATCCGGCGGACCGGTGGGTGGCGGAAAAAATGGCCGTCGAGCAGATGAGTCGACTCGTCGATGGCCAGCGGGAATGCTGCGGTCGACTGCAGTTTTTTCAGTGAAACCGGCGTCGGTTTGTTCAGCGGTTCTTCGAGGCCGTCGATAGGCAGACCGGCGCAGGCGGCGACGAAGCTTTCGGCATCAGCAAAGTTCCATGCGCCGTTGGCATCGAGGCGCAGGCGCAGTCGGGCTGGCAAGGCCCCTGCTATTTGGTGCAAGGCAGCGATTTCTTCGCTGACCAGACCAGCGCCGACTTTGAACTTGAGAACGCTGAAGCCGGCGTCGGCAGCGTCGGCCAGCGCCTCGGCAGAATATTTCAAAATAGGCCCAAGATTCCGGTTGACCGTGACAAAGTTGGCCGGTGGCTCGCCGCTGAGCCAGGCATTGAGCGGCAGTCCGGCTTGCTGGGTAATCAGGTCGAGGTGGGCACATTCTTCGGCGAAGGCCGTGGCCGACGCCTCGCTGATGCCGAATTCGGGCAACGGCGCGCAGTCGCCCCAGCCGGTCAGGCCATCAGCCGATTGCAGGCGGAGCAGGCGGCCTTGGCGCATTTCGAGGACGCCGCGGCTGGTTTGCCACGGTGTTCTGAACGGCAGCGTGTAAGGCAGCCAGTCGGCTGCAACCAGTTTCACGGCCGCTTGCGGTACTTGCCGAAGTTGGGCGAACGGCGTTCGAGCCAGGCATTGCGGCCTTCCTGCCCTTCTTCGCTCATGTAGAACAGGCCGGTGGCGTTGCCGGCCAGTTCCTGGATGCCGGCCAATCCGTCGGTGTCGGCGTTGAAGCCGGCCTTGATCATGCGCAGCGCCATCGGGGACAGTTTTAGCATGTCGCGGCACCAGTTGACGGTTTCTTCCTCGAGTTTTTCGACAGGTACGACGGCATTGACCAGGCCCCAGTCGAGCGCCGTGGCGGCGTCGTACTGGCGGCATAGCAGCCAGATTTCCTTGGCACGCTTGAGGCCGATTGTCCGCGCCATCAACCCGGCGCCGAGTCCGGCGTCGAAGCTGCCAACGCGCGGGCCGGTCTGGCCGAAGCGGGCGTTGTCGGCGGCGATGGTCAGATCGCAGACGAGATGCAGGACGTGCCCGCCACCGATGGCAAAGCCGGCGACCATGGCGACGACGGGTTTGGGCAACCGGCGAATCTGCATCTGCAAGTCAAGCACATTGAGGTGCGGCGTACCGCCTTCGTCGATATAACCCTCGGCGCCGCGCACCTTCTGGTCGCCACCGGAACAGAAAGCCTCGTGGCCGGCACCGGTCAAAATGATGGTGCCGATAGTGTTGTCGCGGTGGGCGCGATGGAAGGCGTCGATCAGTTCGGTCACCGTTTCCGGGCGGAAGGCATTGCGCCGTTCCGGCCGGTTAATGGTGATCTTGGCGATGCCTTCGGCGGTGTCGTAGAGGATGTCGGTGTAGGTGTGGGCGCTTTGCCAGTTGATGCTGAGGGTCATGGTTCGCGAGTGGTCTGACAGGAAGGCGGAGTATAGCCGTGCCTTGGCGCGATGGTGTCGGAGTCGGTGCCGGGGACTGGATTTGGCGCAGCAACCCGACTATGGTAATTCCACGTAATTGTCGTGTGTTTGAACCATGCGCATGTAAGAATGTGTGTGTGATTTGTGCAGGAGCTTGACCATGAAAGAACGCCGCCGATCCCCTCGCGTATTCCTCAAAGGCAATGTCTACCTGAGCCTGGGTGGGCATCACCTTGAGTTGCCTGCGGCTGATATTTCGGTGTCCGGTATCGGTGTGCTCATCGACGAAGCCGTCTTCGGTGCCAAGCCCAGTGGCGAGGTCGGGGTTTGCCGTATCGACTCGCCCGATCTGGGTGGGCGGGTCGAAGCCTACGTCAGCATCATGCGCATGCGCCGTCTTGGTGCGCGCAGACTGGTAGGCCTGCGTTTCGAGTCGATTAGTGACGATGAGCTGGAGCTGATTCGCGAATACAAGCGGAAGTGCCGGGAAACCCCGGCAGCTTCCTGATGCTCGCTCAGGGACGGAAGAAGGTTTCCAGATCCTGAAATACCGCGTGGTCGGCGTTGTGCCGGCGAATCGCGATGACGTCCTCCAGCTTCCCAACCTGTTTCATCATCTGCGCTAGCCGCTGGTCTTCGTTGACCAGAAGCCAGATGCGGCTTTGGCGCCCGTCGCCGACCGGCAGACAGAGAATGCCCTCAACGTTGTAGGAGCGTCGCGAGAACAGGCCGACGACGTGCGACATAACGCCGGCGTGGTTATTGACATCGATTTCCAGCACGGCGCGGGTGATGGCGTTCTGTTCGTTCTTGGTGATCGCGTTCATCTCAGGCTCCGATCATGTCGCGGTTGGCGGCGCCCGGCGGCACCATGGGATAGACCTTCTGCTCGGCATCGATGCTGGCGTGAATGAGACAGGGGCCGGGACGCGAAATGGCCTCCATAAGCGTTGCGCACGGATTGACCGAAGAATCCAGGTCGACCGCAGCAATACCGAAACCCTGGGCAATCTTGATGAAGTCGGGCGACGAACGGAATTGCGAGGCAAAAAGCCGCTCGCCGTAGAACAGCGTCTGCTGCTGATGCACAAGGCCTAGCGTGGCGTTGTCCATGAGCACGATCTTGACGTTCACGTTTTCCTCTGCAGCGGTAACCAGTTCCTGTATGTTCATCATGATCGAGCCGTCGCCGGTAAAGCAGACGACAGTGCGCTCGCGTTCGGCCAGCGCGGCGCCGATGGCTGCCGGCACGCCGAACCCCATGGTGCCGAGACCACCCGAGGTCAGCCACTGACGCGGGCGGCGCAGTGGATACGCTTGGGCGGCCCACATCTGGTGCTGGCCGACGTCGGTGGCGATGATGGCTTCGTCGTCAAGGCAAGCCGCGACGCTCTGGATCAGGCCGAAGTGCGAGCGCGGGTTGTCGGAACCGGTCATGTCGAGCGGGAACTCCGCTTTGAGTTGATTGCTGCGGTCAACCCAGATATCTCGCGAATTTTCAGCAACCGCCGGCAACAACTGGCCCAGCGCCTCGCTGATATCCGCCGCGATCCCGATGTGCGCCGTCTTGATCTTGTCGAGTTCGGCCGGATCGATATCGATGTGGATGATCTTTGCCTGCGGGCAGAAGGCGGCAACCTTGCCTGTGGCACGGTCATCGAAGCGCGCACCGACGGCAATCAGCAGATCGCATTCGTCGAGCAGGAAATTGGTGTAGCGCGCCGCGTGCATGCCGAGCATGCCGAGCGACAGCGGGTGGTCGACGGGCATCGTGCCGAGCGCCATGAGAGTCATGACGGTCGGCAGGCTGGCTTTCTCAGCCAGTTCGATGGCAGCCGTCGACGCGCCGGAATGCACGACGCCACCGCCGAGGTAGAGGATCGGACGTTCGGCGGCATTGATCATCTCCGCCACTTGTTCAATCTGTACCGGGTTGGCTGTCGGGGCGGGCAGGGCGCGACCGGGTTCCGGCCACTGGCTGATCTCGATGGCCTGAGTCTGGACGTCCTTGGGAATATCGACGAGCACCGGGCCAGGGCGGCCTGTGGCCGCGATCTGGAAGGCGCGCGGGATCACCTCCAGCAGTTCCTCGGCCGAAGAGACGAGAAAGTTGTGCTTGGTAATCGGAATCGACAGGCCGTAAGTGTCGACTTCCTGGAAGGCATCGGTGCCGATCATCGCTTTGGGCACCTGGCCTGTGATGGCAACGAGCGGGATTGAGTCGAGCTTGGCGTCGGCGATGGCGGTCAGCAGGTTGGTCGCGCCCGGGCCGGAGGAGGCAAGACAGACACCCGGCATGCCCGTGGCCCGGGCGATGCCCTGCGCCATGAAGCCCGCACCCTGCTCGTGGCGGGCAAGGACATGGTGAATTTCAGTCGACTGCCCGAGTGCATCATAGATCGGCAGGATGGCGCCGCCGGGTATGCCGGCCACGGTGCGGATGCCTTGGCGTTCAAGCAGGCGCACGGTGATCTGAGCGCCGGTAAGAGTTTCTGTCATGGGAGTTTCCTTTGGGTTGGTGGCGTAACCGGCGGACCAAAAAACAAAACCCCGCCGGTTTGCGCCGGCGGGGTTTGGGGTTCTGTGCTGCTTCTGCTTACCCGATCCGCGACGGCGCGTGCAAAACGACGCCTACTACGACCACGCGTACGACAACCGGTTCCGCTACGTTAGCAGCAAAATTACGGAAGGCGCGAAGTGAGTTCATGCAGATTTCCTTTTGGTAGGCAAAAGCCGAGCCACAACTATGAATTAGCTGCTGAACAAAATCAAGTGTTGGGCTGGCGATGGTATTTGACGTTGGCCACGATTATTTAGATGGAGCATCCTTGACGCGAATGGTAGCGGGTCGTTTAAACTTGAATATTAGTAGTGGCTGCATTCAAGTATTTGAAGTTATTGGTGAATTTGGGATTTAAATGACAAATAAGCGCAAGGTTCTGGTTGTCGATGCCTCAAAGGTTGTACGGGCGTCGCTGATCAAGCAACTTTCCGACCGTTTTGAGGTTCGTGACGAGCAGAATGACGAGTCGGCCTGGCAGACCATGGTCCTCGACAGTGCAATAGTGGCAGTTGTATCCGGCATGACGCTGGACCGGGACGACGGCCGCGGCTTGCTTGAGCGCCTGCGCGACAGCAAGTTGTCGCGCTTGAGAAATGTTCCGTTTGTGCTGATGGTTTCAAGTAGCTTTTCCGATGCCGATCGAAGGGAAGCAGAGAAGCTCGGGGTCACCGGTTTCATTGTAAAAGGGGCGACCAGCCCGTCGGTTGAAAGCATTGTTTCCGCTCAGATGGAATGGCGTGAGGGGCCCGTTGAAGGCGCACCGTCCGCATCCTCGCCATATACCGAAGAATCGTTAGAACAGTTTAGCGAGCAGTCGGATATCGGCATCAGCAACATCATGGGCCAGGTCGCCGGACTGGAACCCAAGGTGACCGACGCGTCGGATGAAGACGAACTCGATGAAGACGATACGGTTCTTGCCGAGGAGATGGTGGAAGAGTACCTGGCGAACAGTTTGCCCGAAGCTCAGGCCGGCAGTGGTGTTGGTGTGCTGGCTTTTGGCCTGGACGGCTACAACGATCTGGTGGTCAATTATGGCACCGAACTGGCGTTCAGCTCTGCTCAAAGGTTCTGCACCCTTCTGTCGAGAAAAATTCGGCCGGAGGATTTTATCGGACAGTTGGCCGACGGCCGGGTGGTCATCGTTACGCGTGCGACATCCGGTTTGATATGTGCCGGATTTGCCAACCGGATCTGCAAGGCGATGGCCAGTGCGCAGATTACCGTCGAGGGGCAGCGCATCAATCTGACTGTGAGCGTCGGTGTTGCCGTCGTTCCCGAGGATGGTGACGAACTGTCCGAGCAGGGACTGTTGCAACTTGCCTATGATCGGCTTGCTGCTGCAGCTCACGCCGGTGGCAACCGGGTTGTGGCTTCGTCCGGCCGGCAGGATGCCAAGCCTGGCAATTGCCATACGTTCGTGCCTGATCTCAAGGAACTGCTGGCAACGATCGACCCTGCTGCGATGACGCCTTGCCTTGGGACGATCGGGATGCAGTTGATGCCCTTGCTCAGGGAACTCGACAAGAATTTCCGCTTCGGATTGCCGATTGAGGAAATGAACAAGCGCCTGTGGGATCGTGCCCGGGCAGAACGAATGATGACGTGACCGTCAGCCTGCGGGATTCCTGGCTACTGTATGTTGGATACTTCGTCTCCAGTGACAGGGTCAATGGGGCTGATCTGAGCTGTCCTCTTGGGGGAATTGCATGACCGACAAGCCGGGAGTTTCGCAGGATGGTCGCGTTCGGCTCTTTCATGCCAGCCTGGTTTGGCCTTTGCAGCTGGAGCCGATGGCTACCTCAGGCAGTGAAGGACGTCATTGGGAAGTCTTCGAGTCGAGGACTGCGGCCACCCCGTGGCGCCGGATAGACGATGAGTTCATGGAGGATGCCAGCCAGTTCAAGGAGCGTCACTACCGTGAATTCGTCTCTTTCCTGCCCTACGTGCAACGCTTCCTTTATGGTGAAGGGCGCTCGCGCAATTCGTCCGCGGACGACCCGCCGGGCGGATCACCGATGCATGTCTTCCGGCGCAAGGACATTGCCAAGTTACGCGTAACCCTGCGCAAGGGGCAGGTACCGATCGAACTGAACATCGTGCACCTCGATCTCTATTTCTTCCATGATCTGGATGTCGTTCAGCTCAATCTCGAAGTCAGGGCCAATGACCTTCCGCTCGATACGGTACGTGATTTCCTTTTCCGTTTCGGTAGGGCGTATCCATCAGGCTGGGAAGAGGGTGGCGAAGGTTTGCACAACGTCTATCTGGCTGAATGGATCGGGGTGGATGGTGAGGTCGTCGCACATTCGGATGCAGAGAAGCGCGAGAAGTACTTGAGTTATGTCTGTCGGCATCGCAGCCCCTGCATTTCCGAGCACTGGGCCAGCCTGTTGCGGCCGATGGTGTTGACCCATTCGGACGAGGAGGGCGATTTGCGCTATCGGCTGATCGAGTATCAGCGCATGCCGATCATGGCCTTTCTTGCTGTTGATCAACCGCGTACGCTGAGTCGAGAGGAGTGGATTCGCATCGGCCTCGCGACCATGCTGCACCCGAATGAGACCTTGCCGATAAACGAGCCGGGCGTGATCGAGTTCGAAAAACGCTTCTGCCACGACCGATTCTGGACAGACAGTGAAGCCGGGCCGAACACCCGCTTCATGTGTACGGGAAATGCCTTTACGGTGGTCGGCGACGCCGCGTTTCCCTTTTTTGTCGATAGCGAACGCGGGGTTCTTGCTCAGTTCCGCCATCAGTATTTTCTCGTTTTCCTGATTGCGCATTTGCACCGCGCTTCGTTGTTGGCGTTTTCGGAAGTGCTGGTCGATGCGGTAAACGACCTTGATATCCGCAACGACAATTCCGTGCGTCGCTTCAAGCGGCGGATTCGCGCCAACTTCGAAACCTTCCTGCGCTTCACGCACCGCTACTGGTTCCACGAACTTTCCGAGCGGCCACACATCCAGGCGATGTATCGCTTGTGCTCTAACCATCTGCACAACGATGCGCTCTACGATGACGTGCGTGACGAGATCCGCGAGATGAGCAATTACCTTGACAGCGACTCGCAGCGCCGCCAGTCGAACACTGTCGTTCGGCTGACCGTGATCACCATCCTGGGTTTGATTGCGACGGTGACGACCGGATATTTCGGGATGAACATCATTGCGTTTGGCGAGGGCTCGATGCTCGAACGAAGCTTGCATGGCCTGCTTGCAACCTCGGTGTTCATCGGACTGGTGCTATTCGCGGTGGCCAAGTCGAAGCAGTTGTCCGATTTCCTCGAAGCGCTGTCCGACGAGCGGCTGACGCTGCGTGGCAAGTTTCGCGCGCTGTGGGGCGTTGTCGGCAAGACTGAACGCTGATTTTTCATGGAATCAGTGCGCAGGAAGCACGTTCAATTCTGGCCGTTTTTTGCGGTCGACCGCAGCAATTCGCGCATCATGCCGATTTCCTGCGCGGTTTCTGGTCCAATCACCGTATCGGCAAGGCTGACGGGAATCTCTGCGGTTTGTTCGTCAAGCGGGACACGGCCCCCCATGATTTCGGCTTTTTGCTGTGGCAGTCGCGGTTCGCGTAGCGGCTCCGCATAGCCCTGCGGGTAGATCGGTTGCAGCGTCCTCAAATCGTACTTGTCTGTCGCGCCGAAGGTATGCAGCATTTCGTGGGCGATAACCACAGCGTTTTGCCGGCGCTGCTGGCGCGACGCGTAGGCGTGGATAACGCCGATCTGCCCTTTGCTCAAGCCGGTCGAATGAGGAACCGACGGGTTAAGAGCCGGGTCGTGAAAGAGTACAAACAGTCGGACATGGGGTTTAGGCCCGTCGATCTGGTCGTTTTGCGAAGCCCACCAGCGCAATTTCAGACTCCACAGCATCACATCCAGTGCATTCGCCTTTTGCGGACGTGGCGGGGGCATCTCGGTTAGCGGCCGGGCAACACGAACGGCTACGGGCTGAAGAATGGCGAGTCCCTGCTTTTCGGTCTGCTGCTGCATCCACTCTGCAATCTCCGCAAAACTGTCGTTGTTCAAGCTGCCAATGTAGCTCGCTGTGGCTGGCGCGTTGTCGGCGGCAATCGGATAAATGGCGACATGAATGGTGTGTTCCCACGCTGTGAGTCGAGAGTTGGCGCGCCAGGCGCCGAGGCCGACGGTGGCGAGGAGTAGCAGCAGGATCAGGATGCGGAATTTGCGGAACATGGCTTTTGGCGATAAAAAACCCGGCCGGAGCCGGGTTTGGTTACGGTTGTCGGTGATCAGGCCTTGAGCGGAATCTTGCCGATCTTGACCTGCCATTCCTTCGGGCCCGTGTTGTGTACGCTGATGCCAGACGAATCGACTGCAACTGTGACCGGCATGTTCTCGACATCGAACTCGTAAATGGCTTCCATGCCCAGATCGGCAAACCCGACGACCTTGGCCGACTTGATCGCCTTGGCGACCAGGTAGGCGGCACCGCCAACGGCCATCAGATAAGCCGACTTGTTATCCTTGATCGCCTCGATGGCTACCGGGCCGCGCTCGGACTTGCCGATCATCGAGATCAGGCCGGTCTTCTCCAGCATCATGCGCGTAAACTTGTCCATCCGGGTGCCGGTGGTCGGGCCGGCCGGGCCGACGACTTCGTCACGCACCGGGTCGACCGGGCCGACGTAGTAAATGACGCGGTTGGTGAAGTCGACCGGCAGCTTCTCGCCCTTGGCCAGCATGTCGGCGATGCGCTTGTGCGCGGCATCGCGGCCGGTCAGCATCTTGCCGTTCAGCAGCAGTTTCTGGCCCGGCTTCCAGGATGCGACTTCTTCCTTGGTCAGCGTGTTCAGATCGACGCGGGTGGCCGACTTGAGGTCCGGAGTCCAGGTCACGGCCGGCCAGTCCTCGAGCTTCGGCACGTCGAGCTTGGCCGGGCCGGAGCCGTCGAGGTGGAAATGGCAGTGGCGGGTCGCGGCGCAGTTCGGCACCAGGGCAACCGGCAGGTTGGCAGCGTGGCACGGGTAGTCCAGCACCTTGACGTCGAGCACGGTGGTCAGGCCGCCAAGACCCTGGGCGCCAACGCCCAGCGCGTTGATCTTTTCCATCAGCTCGAGGCGCAGCTCTTCCGGGCGGTTGAGCTTGGTGCCGGTGGCGGCCTTGGCTTTCAGTTCATGGATGTCGACCGGTGCCATGATCGACTCCTTGGCCAGCAGCATGGCTTTCTCCGGCGTACCGCCGATGCCGATGCCGATGATGCCGGGTGGGCACCAACCGGCACCCATTTCCGGAATTTTCTTGAGCACCCAGTCGACGAGGTCGTCGGACGGGTTGAGCATGGCGAACTTCGATTTGGCTTCCGAACCGCCGCCCTTGGCGGCACAGATCACTTCGACGTGATGACCGGGGACGAGTTCGAAATGGACGACAGCCGGCGTGTTGTCCTTGGTGTTCTTGCGGGCACCGGCCGGGTCGGCCAGCACCGAGGCGCGCAGCGGATTGTCCGGATTGCCATAGGCGCGACGCACGCCTTCGTCGATCATCTGCTGGATGCTCATCGTCGCATCCGGCCACGTAACCTGCATGCCGACCTTGATGAAAACCATGCCGATACCGGTATCCTGGCAGATCGGGCGATGGCCTTCAGCGGACATGCGCGAGTTGGTCAGAATCTGGGCAATAGCGTCCTTGGCGGCGGGGCTTTCCTCGCGCTCGTAGGCTTCACCGAGGGCCTTGATGTAGTCCAGCGGGTGGTAGTAGCTGATGTACTGGAAAGCATCAGCGACGGACTGGATCAGATCTTCTTGTTTGATGGCGGTCATGCGCAACTCCGGAATTAATGGTGTTTTTGATGTTGCAGAGCGAGAGTCTGGGTCATGGTTTTGTCTACCATCGCCATGGCCAGGGCGGAGAACAGGAATACGACGTGAATGATGACCTGCCACATCAACGTGTGCTCGGACAGGTTGTTGGCATTGATGAAGCTCTTCAACAGGTGAATCGACGAAATGCCGATAATGGCAGTCGAAAGCTTGATCTTGAGAACGCCAGCATTGACGTGGGATAGCCATTCGGGCTGGTCCGGGTGGTCCTCGAGGTCGAGGCGTGAAACAAATGTTTCGTAGCCACCGACGATAACCATGACCAGCAGGTTGGCGATCATGACAACGTCGATCAGACCGAGAACCACCAGCATGACCTCGGTTTCGCTGAAATGTGCGGCGTCGAAAACGCTGCCGACCAAGTGACTCAGTTCGACCATGAACAGCCAGCAATACACCACCTGAGCGACGATCAGTCCCAAATAGAGGGGGGCCTGGATCCAGCGACTGGCGAAGATGAACGACTCGAGAGGTTTGATGGGCGAACTCATATTGGGAACACTGAATTGGGGATGCGAAGTTTATCACGCGGCCGGCCACCTTCCGGAATCCCCGGAAATGCTGCGGCGCAGCGTGATTTCGTAAGGAGTTTGTAAGAATATCAACGTTTAATGCCGCATCAACGCTGGCGGGGGAGTGTGTTGTTCTCCAGCTTGCGCGGCTTTAAACAGTTCCAGGTTCAAGCCTGGGATCCAATCGGTTGTTTCAACATAAATTGCGAAGTACCGCAGAGGAGAAGAATATGTCGAATGAGTCCGTGCAGCTAATTTATCCGTCTGACGAAATGGTCAAGAACGCGGCGGTTTCGGGGATGGACGCCTACCGGGCGCTGTGCGCGGAAGCGGATGCAGACTACCCGGAATTCTGGGCCAAGCGCGCCCGTGAATTCATCACCTGGAAGCAGCCTTTTACCCAGTCGCTTGATGAGTCCAATGCACCGTTTTTCAAATGGTTTGCCGACGGCAAACTGAACGTTTCCTACAACTGCCTCGACCGTAACGTCGAAGCCGGTCTGGGCGACAAAACTGCCATCATATTTGAAGCCGACAACGGCGAAGTCACCAAGGTTACTTACAAAGAACTGCTTTCCAAGGTTGCCAAGTTCGCCAATGCCCTGCGCGGCATGGGTGTCAAAAAAGGTGATCGCGTCGTCATCTACATGCCGATGACCATCGAAGGCATTTGCGCCATGCAGGCTTGTGCCCGCCTCGGCGCCATCCACTCCATTGTTTTCGGCGGCTTCTCCGCTCAGTCCCTGCGCGATCGTATCAACGACGCTGGCGCTGTTGCCCTGATCACCTCCGACGGCCAGTTCCGTGGCGGCAAGGCCATCCCGCTCAAGCCGATCGCTGACGAAGCCTTCGCCATGGGTGGTTGCGAGTCCGTCAAGAACGTCATCGTCTTCAAGCGCACCGGCGGCGACGTCAACATGGTTGCCGGCCGTGACACCTGGCTGCACGACGCTGTGGCCAACCAGTCCGACGTTTGCGAACCGGAATGGGTCGAAGCCGAACATCCGCTATTCCTGCTCTACACCTCCGGCTCCACCGGCAAGCCGAAGGGTGTTCAGCACTCCACCGGCGGCTACCTGCTGCACGCCATCATGACCATGAAGTGGACCTTCGACATCAAGCCGTCGGACGTCTTCTGGTGTACGGCCGACATCGGTTGGGTTACCGGCCACACCTACATCACCTATGGCCCGCTGGCCTGTGGCGCAACTGAAATCGTTTTCGAAGGCGTCCCGACCTACCCGGATGCCGGCCGTTTCTGGAAAATGATCCAGGATCACAAGGCAACGATCTTCTACACCGCACCGACCGCCATCCGTTCGCTGATCAAATCCTCCGACACCAACCCGGCTGTCCATCCGAAGAGCTACAACCTGTCTTCGCTGCGCATCCTCGGTTCCGTTGGCGAGCCGATCAACCCGGCTGCCTGGACGTGGTACTACGAGAATGTTGGCGGCAGCCGTTGCCCGATCGTTGATACCTTCTGGCAAACCGAAACCGGTGGCCACATGATCACCCCGTTGCCGGGCGCAACCCCGCTGGTTCCGGGCTCATGCACCCTGCCGTTCCCTGGCATCCAGTTCGCCGTGGTCGATGAGACCGGCGCTGATCTCCCGTGGGGTCAGGGCGGTATCCTGGTCTGCAAGAAGCCGTGGCCGTCGATGATCCGCACGATCTGGAACGACAACGAGCGCTTCGTCAAGTCGTACTACCCGCAAGACTTCCAGGGCAAGTACTACCTGGCTGGCGACGGCGCGATCCGCGACAAGGACACCGGTTACTTCACCATCACCGGCCGTATCGACGACGTGCTGAACGTATCTGGTCACCGCATGGGCACGATGGAAATCGAATCCGCACTGGTTGCCAATCCGCTGGTTGCCGAGGCTGCCGTGGTCGGTCGTCCGGACGACCTGACCGGTGAAGCCATCGTTGCCTTCGTCGTGCTGAAGGGTCAGCGCCCGACGGGTGACGACGCCAAGCGCATCATCAAGGAGCTGTCTGACTGGGTTGGCAAGGAAATCGGTCCGATCGCCAAGCCGAAGGACATCCGTTTCGGTGACAACCTGCCGAAGACCCGTTCGGGCAAGATCATGCGTCGTCTGTTGCGCGGTCTGGCCAAGGGCGAGGAACTGACGCAAGACACCTCGACGCTGGAAAATCCGGCTATTCTGGAACAACTGAAGGGCTAACAAAGCTCGTTCCAGCATGAGCTAGGAGGTGGCGAACTTGCCACGCTGCCTCCAACGACTAAAAGGCAAGGAGGAGACAATGGTCGCCCATAAGGTGGCCTCCCGTGTAGTCGCATCAGACTATATGCCAACAACGGCTGGCACGCTTGGCGTGCCAGCCGTTTTCATTTCTGGGATGGGCTTGTGAAAAGAGCAAATCCGACTCGCCAGCGCCTGGCTGCCCTTGGGCTGCTTGGTGTGCCCCTGCTGACTTACCCCTTGCTTAGCCTGCCGAGCGGCGAGCTGGGCGGTATTCCTGCGACCTACTTGTATCTGTTCGGTGTCTGGGCTGGATTGATCGTTCTCGCGGCCTGGGTGGCCGAACGGAGAAAATAGATGCTTTCTGGCTGGTTCATTGCGCTTTTGGCAACGGCCTATCTCGGGCTGCTGTTCGCAGTGGCGCGTTTTGGTGATGCGCGGGCAGATGCCGGCAAGTCGATTATTTCGGCCAATGTCTACGCGCTTTCGTTGGCCGTTTATTGCACCTCGTGGACCTTCTACGGCAGTGTCGGACGCGCTACATCCGGTGGTCTCTCCTTCCTGACCATCTATATCGGCCCAACACTCATGTTGCTGTGCGTCGGCGTCATCATCAAGATGATTCGTATCAGTAAGGCGCAGCGTATTACGTCGATTGCCGATTTCATTGCGTCGCGCTACGGCAAAAGCCAGTTGCTGGCCGGCATGGTGACGGTCATTGCAGTCATCGGTGTCGTTCCCTACATCGCCCTGCAGTTGAAGGCGATGGCCGCCAGCGTCGATGTTTTGCTGGAGCATTCAGGCGGCAGTTTTCAGGTTCTGGGGCTGGACTCCACTTTCCTGATCGCAGTCGTGCTGGCCTTGTTTTCGATTCTGTTCGGTACCCGTCACCTTGATGCGACCGAGCGGCACGAGGGCATGGTCGCGGCCGTGGCTTTCGAGTCGGTGGTCAAGATTGTTGCCTTCATGGCGGTGGGCATCTTTGTGACTTACGGGATGTTCGGCGGCCTTGGCGACCTGTTCCAGAGGGCGGCGGCGAGCGCCGATCTCGGGCGATTGTTGCAACTCGATTCGAGTCGGGCTGGCACATGGACTGCGCTGATCATCCTTTCCGGGCTGGCCATCATTTTCCTGCCCCGCCAGTTCCAGATCATCGTCGTCGAAAACGTGGACGAGTCGCATCTCAAGCGCGCGGTGTGGCTTTTTCCGCTTTACCTGCTACTGATCAATATTTTCGTTCTGCCGCTGGCGCTTGGTGGTTTGCTGCACTTCGACGGTCAGGGCATCAATCCGGATACCTTTGTCCTTACACTGCCGCTCGCTCGTGGCGCCGAGGTGCTCGCGCTACTCGCCTTCATCGGTGGCTTGTCGGCGGCAACAGGCATGGTCATCGTCGAAACCATCGCATTGTCGACCATGGTCTGCAACGACCTCGTCATGCCTATCCTGCTGCGGTCGACCGGAAATTTTGTCGAAAAACGAAATGACCTGTCGGGCTTGCTCATTGGCATCCGGCGGGCTGCCATCGCGCTCATTCTGCTGCTGGGCTATATCTATTTTCGTGCGGCCGGCGAAGCCTACGCGCTGGTCGGCATTGGGCTGATTTCCTTTGCAGCTGTGGCCCAGTTTGCTCCGGCCATGTTTGGTGGGATGTACTGGAAGCAGGGCACGCGAGCCGGTGCGGTAGCCGGGCTGCTGGCGGGTTTCCTGGTCTGGCTGTACACCTTGTTGCTGCCATCCTTTGCCAAATCGGGGTGGATGACGAGCGGCTTTGTCGAGAATGGTTTGTTCGGGATCGGCTGGCTCAAGGCGCAGGCGCTTTTTGGGCTGGCCGGATTGGATGAAATTTCGCATTGCCTGTGGTGGAGCATGCTGGCCAATATCGGCGCCTACGTCGCCGTTTCGCTGAATACAAAACCGGATGCTGTCGAGGCAAGTCAGGCCGAGCGTTTTGTTGATGTATTCCGCTTCGATTCGCGTAATACCGAAGCGCGCCTGTGGCGGGGCAAAGCTTCGCCCGATGCGCTGGTTCAGTTGCTCGAGCGCTTTCTCGGCGCAGCACGGGCGCGTCAGCAGCTGGCCGCCTATGCCGGTTCTCGAGGGGCTGAGCATTGGGGAAATCTCCCGGCCGATGCGGATTTCGTGCAGTTCGCGGAGTCCGAGCTGGCGGGCGCCATCGGTTCGGCAAG
This sequence comes from Dechloromonas sp., assembly GCA_016790815.1. Lineage (GTDB taxonomy): Bacteria > Pseudomonadota > Gammaproteobacteria > Burkholderiales > Rhodocyclaceae > Azonexus. The sequence goes on along the minus strand of JAEUOG010000007.1, from coordinate 11,215 downwards.
CGCCCGCGTCATGGTCGCTTCGGTGGCACAGGAGGAGGATCTGGGGCTCGAAGAAGTGCTCGACATTCTCGACGAGGCAACGCAGGTGCGCGCGCACAGCCGCGAACTTGAAGCCAAACAGCGCGAGCTCGAGGCAGCCACCACCGAGTTGCGCGATGCCAATGATCGCCTGCGAGAACTTGACCGCATGAAGGACGATTTCATCTCGACCGTGACTCACGAGTTGCGCACGCCACTGACCTCGATTCGCGCCCTTTCCGAAATGCTGCACGAAGATCCGCGCATTGATCTCGCTGACCGGACGCGCTTCCTGGGCATCATCGTCAATGAGGCAGAACGCCTGACCCGGCTGATCAACCAGATTCTCGACATGGCCAAACTGGAGTCCGGACGTGCGGAATGGACCACCAGCGAGGTCGACATGGGTGAGGTCGTCCGCGAATCGATGGCCTCCCTGGAGCAACTGTTCCGGGAAAAGGACGTCGCGCTCGAAGGCGATATCCCTTCGGGATTGCCATTTGTGTTGGCCGACCGGGACCGCCTGACCCAGGTAATGATCAACCTGCTATCGAATGCCGTGAAGTTCGTGCCGGGTGGTACTGGCCGCGTTCAGGTCAGGGTTGCCGGTTCGGCGGGCTTGGTTCGTATCGAGGTTCGTGACAACGGTCCAGGCTTGACTCCTGAAGAATGCGTTGTCATTTTTGAAAAATTCCGTCAGGGTGGAAACACGATGACGGACAAGCCGCAGGGAACAGGTCTGGGACTACCCATAAGCCGACAGATTGTGGAATATTTTGGTGGTAATCTCTGGGTTGAAAGTGAGCCCGGTGCCGGAGCAAACTTCATATTCACGGTGCCTTTACCGGCGCCGGACGACAACAGTGGGAGGCAAGTTGCATGAGCAAGAAAATCCTGATTGTCGATGACGAACCCAATATCGTCATCTCCCTTGAATTCCTGATGAAAAAAGAAGGCTTTGCCGTCGCAGTTGCTTGCGATGGTGAAGAGGCGCTGGCCAAGGTGGCAAGTTTTGCGCCGGATCTGATATTGCTTGACGTAATGATGCCGAAGAAATCGGGTTTTGAGGTTTGCGAAACGCTGCGCTCCGATCCTGCTAACGCCGGGATGCTGATCGTCATGCTAACGGCCAAAGGGCGCGATACCGAGGTGGCCAAGGGTCTCGCGCTTGGTGCCGATGCCTACGTGACCAAGCCGTTTTCGACCAAGGATCTCGTCGCCCGGGTGAAAACCATGCTCGGGATAGTCTGAGGACGGACTTCCATACCCCAAGGGTGCTTCCTGCGGGGCGCAGTCAACCGGAATTTGCGGCCAAAATTCAAAATCACATTTGCTGGAATGTATGCCATGAAGGCTAAACATCGTTTCATCCTCGCGGTGATCGTTCTCGGTCTGCTGATGACGGGTCCATTCGTCGTTACCTCGCTACTCGTCTGGCTGGACATGAAGGATGCCGAACGCACGATGTTGACGGAATTGCTGCTGTCCCGGCTGCCCGTCGGCACGATGATGACCGTGTTCGGTTTTGCGGTTGGCGTTCTCGTTCTGCACAAGCTGTTCAAGCAGTATGTCGAAGGTCTGTTGCGTATGGCTGAAACCCTGCGCTTGATGCTGGGTGCCAACCGCAACTTTCGCGTGCATATCGAAGGGCCGCCGGAAGTCCAGCAACTGGCGCAGGCTGCCAACGATCTTGCCCAACAGCGCGATGCCCTCATGGATGACGTCGATTCGCAGATCGCCACGGCCAAGGCGTCGGTCGAGGAAGAGAAGAACCGGCTGGCTGCGCTCATGTCCGAATTGGCGCAAGCCGTCGTGGTATGCAATCTTGACGGTCGCATCCTGCTTTACAACAACCGTGCCCGTCTGCAGTTCAAGGCCCTGTCACAAGGCCCGACCTCAGTTGCCGGCGGCGCCTTGATCGGTCTTGGGCGTTCCATCTTTTCCATTCTAGAAAAGAGCCAGGTCGAGCATGCCGAGGAGGTCATCCGCCAGCGGCTACATGCGGGCAAGACGGCGATTTCCAATTTCATTACGACGACACGCGGCGGTCAGTTATTGCGCATCCAGATGGTGCCAGTCCTCGCTGCTTCCGGAGATGAAGGCGAAGCAGCCATGTCCGGTTACGTGCTTACAGTCGAAAATATTACCCGCAGCATCGAGCAGGAAGCGCGGCGCGACCAGGTCCTGCATTCGCTGACCGAAGGCAGTCGGTCTACCATCGGCAATATTCGTGCGGCCGTAGCGAACCTGATTGATTACCCGGACATGGAGCCGGAGCTGCGCGAACGTTTCGTCAAGGTAGTTGACGACGAAGCAGCCAAGATGAGTCAGGGCCTTGATCTGACCATGGGCGAATTCTCCGACTCGATGAAGACGCGTTGGCCGCTCGAAGACATTCTGGCCATCGATATCGTGGCTGCCGCGCAGCGCCGTATAGAGGACAAACTGAAGCTGCCGACGAAGACCGAGGATCTTGACGATGCACTGTGGATCAAGGCTGACAGTTTCTCGCTGGTGTTTGCGCTGGTCTGTCTGGCCTCCAAGCTGCAGGATCACTACGAACCCCGCGAGTTGCGTTTCCGCCTGACCTCCGCCGGCAAACTGGCCTATCTCGATCTGATCTGGGCTGGTCCGGCCATGTCGTCGGAAACTTTCTATACGTGGGAAATGGATGCAATGCAGATCGGCAGCGAAACATCGCCGTTGAGCGTGCGCGATGTCATCGACCGGCATGGCGGTGAAATCTGGTACGAGCGCGAAAAGGCAGCGCACCGCGCCTTCTTCCGTTTTGTGCTGCCGGTGGCTGTTCCCGAGATCGAGAACGATCAGGAGGAGCGATCGCGTGGCAAGGGAAGACCGGAGTATTACGACTTCGATCTCTTCCGGTTCGAGGACAAGACGATTGATCTTGACCGCAAACTCTCGGATTTGACCTACACCGTATTCGATACCGAAACGACCGGGCTAGAGCCTTCCAAAGGTGACGAAATAATCCAGATCGGTGCTGCCCGCATTGTCAATAATCGGCTGCTGCGTCAGGAAACCTTCAATCAGATTCTCGATCCCGAGTGTCCGCTCAAGCCGGAATCGATCCCGATTCACGGTATCACCGAGGACATGGTTCGCGGTCAGCCGAACATCGACGTCGTCCTGCCTGCTTTCCATGAGTTCTGCGAAGACACCGTGCTGATCGCCCACAATGCAGCCTTCGACATGCGCTTCCTGCAGCTTAAGGAAGAGCGTACCGGTATCCGTTTCACCCAGCCAGTACTCGATACGCTGCTCCTCTCCGCCGTTGTGCATCCCAATCAGGAGTCGCACAAGCTTGACGTCATTCTCGAGCGCCTGGGTATTACCATCGGTACCCGACACAATGCGCTTGAAGATGCGCTGGCCACTGGCGAGGTCTTCCTGAAGCTGATCAAGTTGCTGGAGGATATGGGCATCGTGACCGTTCGCCAAGCGCTGGAAGCAGCCGAGAAAACCTATTTTGCCCGCGTGAAATATTGAGCGCAGCGTGAATACCGAATTTACCTTGCCTTGCCGGCTGCAACTTGAATTGGTGACGGCGCTGGGTGCATTGACGGATCTCGACGCAGCGCCGGCGCTCTCCTTGCGCCTGCGCGAGTACCTGTTGACGGCGGCGGGAGGTGGCCTCGACGGCCTGGCCGCGACGCGTCTGATTTCGGTCTTCAACGATTGCCTGACTTCCCGCATCATCGAATTGACCGCTCGCCGGCATCGCCTGCCTTCGGTGGCGTGGTGCTGGCTGGCACTCGGCTCGGAAGGGCGGCACGAACAGACTTTCGTTACGGATCAGGACAACGGCTTGATCTTCAACGCGATCAGCGAGCAGGAGGCTGTCGCCTTGCGTCAGATCTTCCTGCCGTTTGCTCAGGAGGTTAACCAGCATCTGGCTGACTGCGGATTTGCCTTGTGCAGTGGCCAGATCATGGCGGGGAACCCGGCCTGGTGTCTTTCGTTTGAAGAATGGCGCAGCCGGTTTATTGACTGGGTGCGGCGTCCCGAGCCTGAGGCATTGCTGAATGCCAGCATTTTTTTTGATCTGAGGCCCCTGTTCGGCGAGCTGGCCTTGGGCGAGAAGCTGCGTACCTTGTTGTTGTCGATGACGGTTGCCACGCCATCATTCCAGCATCTCATGGCGGCCAACGCCTTGCAGGCTGATGTGCCGCTCAACTACCGGGGTGAAGTATCGGTGGGTGAGGGTGGCGTCGTCGATCTCAAGAAATACGGCAGCCGCATTTTTGTCGATGCGGCGCGTATTTTTGCATTGTCGTCAGGGGCTACGGCCGTTAGCACGGCCGAGCGCCTGCACGAGGCGGGCTCATCGGCCGGTTTGCCGGCGGCGGAGATTGCTGCGGTCAACGCCGGTTTTTCCCACATTTTGCGCCTGCGGTTGGCGCAGCAGATCGAAGCAATAGCTCTTGGTGAGCCTGCGGGTTATGGCCTGAAACCCGCTATGCTGCATGACATGGATCGGGCCATCTTGCGCGAGGCGCTCAAGCAGGCGAAACGGCTGCAACAGCGTCTCAAGTTAAACTACGCACTTTAGAAGAAGAGGTTGTCGTGACTACGCAACAGCAAGCAGGGAAAGACACGGAACAGGTCGTTGGTCAGGTTGAAATGTCGCTGCGTCAGGGCGGGCGAACCCGAATGGCCAGCAATACACAGGCATTCCTGCGCAACCATGCGCCGTTCAACAAGATGCAACCGGACGCGCTGCAGCGTTTTGCCGAGAAGGCGCAGATCGTCTTCTATGCTGCCGGCAGCGAGATCCTCGGGCCGGGCTCCGGCAAGGTTCGCTTCTTCTACCTGATCGAGTCGGGGAAGGTGCAGGCTCGCCAGGCAGGCGAAGTGACGGTGACCGAATATTCCATCCTTAGCCTGGGCGCCGGCGAAAGCTTTCCAATCGGCTCGGTGACTGCTGGCCGGCCATCGACCAACGTCTACACGGCGGTTGAAGATACCTTCTGCTACCAGTTGCCGGCTGACGATTTTCTCGCCTTGCTGGCCTCCAGCCCGGAATTCAACCTGTTCTGCACGCAGTACATTGCCAGCCTGCTTGACCAGTCGCGTCGCCAATTGCAATTGCAGTTTTCCCAACGTGCCAGCGAGCAGCAGACGCTCAATTCTCCGCTCGCCGGCATTGGTTCGCGTTCGCCGATTACGGTGACTCCGGAAATCCCCTTGCGTGCTGCGCTGGAAAAGATGTCCAAGGCCGGTGTCGGTTCGCTGGTCGTCGCCGGCGAAGATCACAAGCCCGTCGGCGTATTCACGCGGACCGACCTGCTTGATCGGGTGGTCCTTGCGGACCTGCCCCTCAATACGCCGGTGGGTCAGGCGATGTCGCCTAACCCGTTCATGATTGAAGAGCACGCCACGGCCTACGATGCGATGTTCGCCATGGCAACCCATGGCATCCGGCACGTACTGGTTACCGATGCTGAAGGCAAGCTGACTGGCGTGGTCTCCGAGCGTGACCTGTTCTCGCTGCAGCGTGTCGGTCTGCGCCAGATTCGCCAGTCCATCGACGGCGCAACCGATGTTGAGGCTCTGCAGCAGGCCGCGGCTGATGTCCGCCAACTGTCGTTCAACATGTTGGCGCAGGGCGTCGGCGCGGAACAGTTGACGCAGTTCATCTCGGCGCTCAACGACGCACTGACCCGGAGGGTCATCCAGCTTAATCTGGAAAATCACAACTTCGACGGGATCGATTGGGCCTGGCTGGCATTTGGGTCGGAAGGCCGTGACGAACAGACCTTCAGTACCGACCAGGATAACGGGATTGTCTTTGCCGCGCCGGAGGGCATGTCGGCCGACGCACTGAAGCAGCGTTTCCTGGCGTATGCGCTTGATGTAAACAAGGATCTCGACCGCTGCGGATTCCCGCTGTGCAAGGGCAACATCATGGCGAGCAATCCGCAATGGTGTCTGACGCTGGACGATTGGAAGGAGCAGTTCAGTACCTGGATTCGAATGCCCCAGCCGGATGCGCTGCTTAACGCGACCATCTTCTTCGATTTCCGGCCACTCTTTGGCAAGGCCGAACTGGCAGATGCGATGCGTCGCCACTTGCTGGCACTGACGGCATCCAATCCGATGTTCCTGCGCGCCATGGCCAAAAACGCCCTCGACGTCGAACCGCCGCTCGGCAAGATTCGCGATTTCCTGACTGACCTCGAGCCGGATCATCCGGGCAAGATTGACCTCAAGAAATACGGCTCACGCATCTTCGTCGACGTTGCTCGCATCTACGCGATGGCCAGTGGTGTGCACAACACCAACTCGATTCAGCGCCTGCGCCTTGCAGCGCAGCGCCTGTCGATCCGCAGCGATGAGATCAACGCCGTGCTTGAAGGTCTGAACTTCATTCAACTGCTGCGCCTGCAGCACCAGTACCTCGAAGGAGAGCCTGGCACGCAGGGCGACAACCTGATCGATCCCGAGAAGCTCAATGAACTTGATCGACGCATCCTGAAGGAGTCCTTCCGCCAGGCACGCAAGATTCAGGCGCGCCTCAAACTCGACTATCAGGTGCAATGACCATGCTCGGACTCAAGAAATTCCTGTTCCGGGGCAGTGCACAAAACAAGCTGCCGGACGATGTGCGGGCTTCGCTCGAGGTCTGGCGGGCCAGCAAGGAACCGCCGCTCGACGCCCTGCATTTTCACACCCGCTACGTTGTGGTCGACGTGGTCAGCAGCGGTCCGAATCCGGATAGCGATCAGTTGCTCGGCATTGCGGCAAGCACCATCTGGAAAGGTGCCATTCAGCCGGACGATACCTTCTACGTGGATTTTTCGACGCTGGATGGCGAGGGTTCCACGGTCGACCGGGAATTGACGGCATTTTTGCTCTTCGCTGCCAAGGCACCGCTGGCCACTTACCACGTTCCCTATGTCGGCGGCTTCCTGCAGCGGGCCTTCAGGGAGCGGCTGGGCGTCGATTTCCAGCCGCAGTGGATTGATCTCGCCTGGCTGCTGCCATCCATGTTCGAAGAGAAGGGCGATTCGGTATTGCCGCTGGATCACTGGATCGATGTCTTTGGCCTGAATGCGGATTCCGGACGGCGTGATGCCATGGCCAACACGCTCCTGCTGGCCCGTATCTTCCAGATGATGACGGTTCGCGCCGTCGGCAAGCAGGTCGACACGGCGACGCAATTGATCGAAGAGTCACGGGCAAGCAACCAACTGCGCCGCCAGCTTTAGAATCATCGGATGTTTGCTTCTCTGACCAGACTGCAGCGCTACTACCTGTATTACACCGTCGGGTTCCTGGCTTTCGTCGGGGCACTCGCAGTTCTGGAAAGGCACGGCATGCCGCCGCGCTGGATAGGCTACGCGTTCCTGTGTTTCACCATCTCGATGTACGCACTGATCGGTATCGTCTGCCGAACAGCCGATGTGTCGGAGTACTACGTCGCAGGGCGTCGTGTGCCGGCCTTCTTCAACGGCATGGCGACCGGCGCCGACTGGATGAGTGCAGCGTCCTTCATTGGTCTGGCCGGCACGCTCTATCTCTCAGGCTTTCAGGGGCTGGCTTACGTCATCGGCTGGACCAGCGGCTTCGTGCTGGTCGCGCTGCTACTAGCCCCGTATTTAAGGCGTTTTGGCCAGTACACTATTCCCGATTTTCTCGGTGCCCGATACGGTGGCAACGCGATTCGCCTGGTTGCCGTCGCGGCGGCAATCCTTGCTTCCTTTGTTTATGTCGTGGCGCAAATCTACGGGGTTGGCGTCATCACCAGTCGTTTTGTCAGCCTGCAGTTCGAAATCGGGGTGTTCGTCGGCCTCGCCGGTATTCTTGTTTGTTCGTTTCTCGGGGGCATGCGGGCTGTTACCTGGACGCAGGTGGCACAGTTCCTGATCCTGATCGTTGCCTACATCACCCCGGTCGCCATTCTCTCCTACAACCAGACAGGCAACCCGGTGCCGCAGTTGGTTTATGGTCAGGTGCTGCAGCAGGTTACCGAGCTAGAAGATCGCCTCTTCGACAGCCCGGCCGAATTGGAAGCGCGGCAGCTCTATCGAGAACGGGCTGACCTTTACGCCCAAAAGATCATGCAGTTGCCGCAGTCGCTCAGTTTCGAGCGAGAGCAGTTGTCGGTACAGATCAACAAGCTAAAGGCCAGCGATGCCCAGATGAAAGACATCGTTGCACTGGAGCGGCAGTATCGGGATCTGCCGCACGATCCCGAGCAGGCGAGGGTGCGTTGGGAAAATGCCATGTTTGCTGCGGTCGACCGCAGCAAACCACCTGTTCATCACGCCGAGGCATTTCCGGGCGAGACTGCCGAAGAGCAGGACATCATGCGCATCAACTTTCTTGCGCTGATATTCTGTCTGACCATCGGCACTGCTGCGCTGCCGCACGTGCTGACGCGGTACTACACCACACCCAGCGTTCGCCAGGCGCGTGAGTCCGTATTTTGGTCGCTACTGTTCATTATGCTCCTCTACATCACAGCGCCGGCCTACGCCGTCTTCGCCAAGTACGAGGTACTCTCCCATCTGGCCGAAATCCCCATTACCAAGTTGCCGGGTTGGGTAGCAGCTTGGGCCAAGGTCGGGCTTGTCAGTATCGAGGACATCAATGCTGACGGAATCCTGCAACTGGCTGAACTGTCGCTGAACCCTGATGTTATCGTGCTTGCCACACCCGAAATTGCCGGTATGCCCTATGTCGTCTCCGGACTGGTTGCCGCCGGAGGGCTGGCTGCAGCCCTGTCCACCGCTGATGGGCTGCTGCTGACCATTACCAGTTCACTCTCGCATGATGTCTATTACCGTATCTTTCGCCCTGACGCTTCAACCCAATTGCGTCTGGTGATCTCGAAATCGATGCTGCTGGTTGTCGCGATTCTCGCAGCTACCGTTGCCGCCCAAAAACCCGGCACCATTCTCTCCATGGTCTCCTGGGCTTTTTCCATTGCCGGCTCAGCCTTCTTCCCGGCCCTGGTTCTCGGTATATTCTGGGAGAGGGCCACCCGGATCGGCGCACTGGCCGGCATGGCGGTTGGCACCATTCTGTCGATCTATTACATCGTTCGTGTCGAATTCGACAGTATTCCCGTGCTCGGAATCAGCGGATTTGGGATGGAGCCCTGGTTTCATATTCAGTCGACTTCCGGTGGCCTGTTCGGCATCGTAGTTGGTTTCATCACGATCGTCGTGGTTAGCCTGATAACCAAACCGGATCCACGGGCGGCAAACTTCCTTACGGCTATCCGTTTCCGAAACGGCGGCGATCAATGACCGCGAAGTCCGATATTCACTGGCAAAAAACCAGACGCCTGACCTTTGTTCTGGTTGTGTTCTGGATATTCGTAAATTTCGGATTGACTTGGTTCGCCCGTGAAATCAATGACGTGACCATCCTTGGTTTTCCGCTTGGTTTCTACATGGCGGCGCAAGGCACTCTGGTCATCAACCTGATGATCATCTGGTGGTACAACCGGCAAATGAACACACTCGACACGAAGTACGGGATCGAGGACGACTGAGTGCTTGCAGTGACTCTGTTTCTGATCAGCGCACTACGTGCGGTATTTGAGATGCTGGGCTTGTGCCTCCTCGGACAGGGGATTTTGTATTTCATTGCCGGGCGCCAGCGCGCTGGCAATCGGATCTATCAACTATTCGCAATTATCACCACAGCGCCTCGACGGATTGCTGCCCGGCTGCTGCCGAGTTCGGCAAATGATGTTCACGTCGGCATCTTTACCTTTGTGATTGTCCTTTTCCTCTGGTTGGGACTCGCATTTGTCCGAAAGTTTCTTTGACCAATTGGCCTGTTCTGCTACAATGCGCGGCTTCCGGAGGGGTGGATGAGTGGTTTAAGTCGCACGCCTGGAAAGCGTGTGTAGGGTAATCCCCTACCGCGGGTTCGAATCCCGCCTCCTCCGCCAAGAACATAGTAAACAAGCGCCTTTCGGGGCGCTTTTTTATTGCACCCATCAAATAACCCATCAGTTTCAAATGTAATAGTGGGTGACATCCTGTGATTGGTTGCAATTCAACTGTTCAACGTTGTTCCAATTATCAAGAAGGTCTGACTTCTACAAGACACGTTGCCACCAATGGTGTTTTTCCGTTGCAGGCGGCTGGAAAGCCGTGAACCAATCCGAATAATCATCGTCTTTCGGGAGGAGGCCTAACTCTTGAGCTTTTTTGAAGTCCGTATCGGTCACCCTAGCAGGCTGATGAAAAGCACCGATATCGGCGCTGATCGATTCGCGTAGCGTCTTATAGGTAAGACGATCAGATCTTGAGTGCAAGCAACTGCTTGACGTTTAACGCGAATCGTTATATTGTTTGGCTATGGCCATTCGATCATTCCGATGCACAGACACTGAAGCGATCTACGAGGGAAAGACTCCTCGCCGCTTTCGCAATATCGAGCATGTTGCTCAGCGCAAGTTGCAAATGCTGGACTGCGCCGTCGAGCTGCGGGATTTGCGTGTGCCACCTGGCAACAGGCTTGAAGGGTTATCCGGCGACCGTTCAGGGCAGTGCAGTATCCGGATCAATGATCAATGGCGGATATGTTTTGTCTGGACCGAATCTGGTCCAGAGAATGTAGAGATTGTGGATTACCACTAAGGAGCGTGAAGATGGCAACGAACCAAATGCGCCCCATTCACCCTGGGGAAATCCTGCGGGAAGAGTTTCTCGTGCCTTTTGAGATGAGCGCTAATGCCTTGGCGATGGAACTGCACGTACCCGCGCCACGGATTAATGATGTCGTTCGGGAGCGTCGCAGCGTCACACCCGATACGGCCCTGCGTTTGGCCCGTTATTTCGGCACGACTCCGCAGTTCTGGCTGAATCTGCAAAGTTCTTTCGATCTTAGGAAAGCTGAAGTTGAGTTGGGTACGAAAATCTCTGCAGAAGTGAGGCCATTGCAGCAGGCGGCATGAATTGAGTGCAAAGATAACTACCACTAGGTGGAGCGATGTCAAAACTAGGCTCGCCGACTTTGACCGTGCGGGTTTGATCGAACTGATTCATGATCTCTATTCAGCAAATAAAGATAAGGCTATGTACCCGTAACATGTTGAACGCCACCGATCCCCAAAGCGGCGCGTAGGAAATCGGCAGAGGACATATTCCGGTCGTATCGCTCGATCAGTCGTCGCCATCCCAGATAGTTACCCAGATAGCGAGTGGCCACG
>JAEUOG010000031.1 GCA_016790815.1 Dechloromonas sp. | reverse complement strand
GGCACCGGCAAGACGCACCTGGCCACGGCGCTGGGTGTGTCGGGCATTACCCATCACAGCAAACGGGTGCGCTTCTTCTCGACAGTTGATCTGGTCAATGCGCTGGAACAGGAGAAGGCTGCTGGCAAAGCCGGGCGGATTCCTTCGCATCGGCTCGCGACATCAAGCCGGCCTTGATCTGCGTGCCCGTGGTGGCGTCGTAGATCTCGAAACGCTTGTTCTCCTTCTCGCCACGCTGAAGAACGAAGAACGGCATCCATTCGAAGCCATCGGCAGCGTGCAGCGTGCCGCGCTTCATGGCGACAGCGCCGCTCTCGTCGCGCACATACAGCTTGCGCTCCTTGCTGGCGTAGCTCTTCTTCGCCGACAGCGGAATGGACATATCGCAGAAGACCAGTTGCGCACCCTTGTCTTTCGACCACTGGTCATAGACGCGCATCATCTCGTTGATGGCGAGATTGATCTTCGAGCCAGCAAAATCAGGGGCGGCCGGGTTGATCAGGCGGAAATCAAGACCTGCCTTGTTGGCAAGGTTGGTCAGGCTCAGCGCATTGATCTTGCCCTTGGATTCCTTTGTCAGTTGGCGCAGGTTGCCGAACTGGCCAAGGATGGAATCAGGATCGACAGTCACCTTCGGTGTGATGGCACGCTCGACAATCTTCAGTTCGGCGTCTTCGCGCGTGTCGTAGAGGCCAAGCTTGGCGTTATGAATTGATCCGTCAGCAAGCTCGGTATTGACCTCTGCTGCCCACTTTCCACTATTCGGATCCTGTTCGATGACCGGCGTGATCTTCACTCCGGCATCGAGCGCGAACATGACTTCGCCGTTCTCGTCCAACTCAGCCTTGGGAACGCCCATGAAGTTGGCGACCTGCGGAGAACGCTTGGCAACGATATTGACCGGGCCGCCGGATACGATTTTCGGCACCGGGAAGCGTTTGCCCCGCGACTCTTCTTGAGCCTTCAGGTCGTCCAGTGTCACGGTATCGGCGAAGCTGTTGTAGAAGTTCATCAGCGCCGGCAGGTTGGAGAACTTGGCAAAGCGCGTCGATTGACGGTAGCCGGCTCCGGACGGCGCCACTTCATAGACATTCTCGACGTTGCCGAACTGCTTAGCCCATGCGTCGAAGACGTGCAGCCCCTCTTTCTTCAGCGTCGGGTACTGCATGTAACGCTGCATGTTGAACATCTCAACCAGCGAGTTTGAAACCGGTGTGCCGGTGGCGGTGATAAATGGCGTCTTGTCGCCGAAGGTATCGAACAACCAGCGCGCCTTGACGAACATATCGAACGCCTTGGCAGATCCGGCCGGGTTGCCCATGCCCGGATTGCGGTCCATGGTCGAGTTGTAGGACAGGTTTTTGAACTCGTGCATTTCATCGACAAACATGGCGTCAATGCCGAGCTCGTCGAACGTGACGACCTTGCTGCGCTTTCCGATGGCCGCCAGCTTGTCTTTCATCTTTGCTTCGAGCGTGGCGCGAATGCGCTCCATGTCGCGGGTGATGTTGCGATCACCACGGCTGCGCTTCATGTCCTCGATGGCCTCGGATACTTCGTCGATCTGCTCCTGAAGGATGGCTGTTTCGGTTTCAATGGGCAGGCCGATTTTCTTCAGCGAAGAGTGACCGATAACTACGGCATCCCAATCCCCCGTGATGATCTTCGAGAACATGCGCTCGCGATTGGTCTTGCTGAAATCCTCCGGCGCGGCAGCGAGGATGTTCGAACCCGGATACAGGCGCGTGAATTCGCTACGCCATTGCAGCGTCAGGTGGTTCGGGACAACAAACAGCGGCTTGCGGGAGATGCCAAGGCGGCGCATTTCCATGGCCAGCGTCGCCATTTCGAACGTCTTGCCGGCGCCAACAACGTGATCGTAGAGGACTTGGTACGATTGCAGGCCACGCCACACGCCGTTCTTCTGGTGTTCGAGCAGGCTGATTGCCGGGTTCATGCCGGGGAAGGTCATGTGCGAACCATCGAACTTGCGCTCGACGATGCGGTTCATGCGCTCGTTGTAGATCGTCGAAATCAGGTTGGCGCGCTCCGGATCCTTCCAGAGCCATGTCTTCCACTCGTTGCGGATGGCGGTTTGCTTCTCGCGCGCAGCCTCGGTTTCCTTTTCCAAGAGAACCGTCGTCGTGCTGCCGTCCGGGTTGCGATACACCTTCTTGATCACAACACCACGGCCAAGCAACGACAGTTCGAACAGCTTTTGCGCAGATGCGTCACTGGTTCCGAACTTGCCGACGTTCAGAACGGCGTCAGGCGCGCCCCTGAAATCAACAACCCACTGACCGGTTCCCTTGACGTAGGCGAGCATGGCGCCAGCGCCGGTAATGTGCTTGACGAACTCGGCATAGACCTCGGCCGGAACGAACTTGGCACCGATGCTGACGTTGATTTCGGATGGCTTCTTGTCCTCCGGGATAACCTTTTCCAAGGCGGCCACGTTTCGGGCAAATTTGGGGTCGTCTAGCGCCGCTTCCTTGGCCTCTTCAAGTTTGGTCTTCACGTCGCCGGACAGGTATTCGTCGGCAGTCACGAAACCAGCTTGCGGATCCTCATAGACAACATCACCAAGCTCGTCGAAGATTTCGCCAATGGGTTTGCCATAGACGTTTTCCATGTAACCGCGATCAACCTTGCCGCGATAATTCAACGACGCCAGCAGTGCATCCTTGGCGGTTTCAACCTTCATGTTGTCGGACGGCGGGAATGCCACACGGCGATTGAAGATGTCAGCCTTTGTCGCGCTCGGGTCGCGCGGTTCGATGCCTTCGTTCTCGGCCGTCTTCTCGGTCACGCCGCCGTCGTAGTCGAATTCGAGCGCCTGAAGAAGCTGGGCCTCGGTGTCGTCGAGGAACAGGCGGCGATTCGTCGGGCTGTTGAGGTGCTTGAATTCCTTGAGGAAGGCGTCGTACTTTTTGTTCATCTCGGCACGATTGGCCTCGATCTGCTCTTCGGTCGCATCAAGCGAACGCTCAAGGCGCATCTGCGTGCGCAGCAGGTCGCGCAATTCGATCATCCCCTTCATGCGCTCAGGCGCCTTGGCGTTTGGCGCTTCCCACACGTCGGATGTCTTCTCGCCAAGCACGTCCTCGCCACGGCGCATCACCTCGCCGTTCGGAGCGACGAAGTAGGATCCCGGCTTGACGCCATCGGGTAATGGTCGCATTCAGGTTGCCTGTAATCTGAAATGGTCCAGCGCCGACGAATTCAAGCACATATCCGTTGATGAAGTCGGCCTGATACATGAACGCCCCGCCGCCGAGGTCAAGCGCCTTCCACTTGTGGATGACCGGGTAGATCACCCCCGTCTCGTCGTCCTCAAGGTCACGCAGTTTGGCGTGAAAAGCCGGCAAGTCGGTAATGTTCGCCGTGCTGCTCACAACCTTGTTCACCCAATCGACGGTGATTGTCATGGGGATTACTCGTCAGCGTTCCGCACCGCAGTACCGGAGCCGCCTGCCGAGGTGACGGCCAGCGTCGACTCGAACGGCACGATGGACGGCGTAGTGCCCTTGCGCACCCGGTAGCGGCAGGTAAAACCAGAGCCGTACTGGAAGTTTGCCGACTGGATGCTGGTGCCGGAAACCACCACCGCGTCGATGAACGGAATGAATACAGGCAGGCCGGAAGCGTAGCCACCCACGGGTACGGCCGGCGATAGGCCGGAAATGACGTTGCCCGCCCGCGCCGTGTAGGTGTGCCGATTGCCGTTGATCCGGATGTAACACGCCTGCGAACCCGGCGCCGTCGGTGTGTCGACAGGGGCTGCAGTCAGTGTTACCGTGGTCGCTGCGGCTGCTGCCGAACTGGCCAGCGTCGTATCCTGTGCAAAGCCCCCAGAGCCATTGTCCCGCGCCACGAACACGTAGTCACCGACGACGACCCCACCTACTTGGATGGCGATGCTGGTTGGCGGGGTTTCCACGGTTCCAGTGTGGGAGACAAGCTGGTAATTCTTGGAATCGCCGGCCATAACGCCTGTCAGCCACCAGCCTTGTGCAACGAACCACTTGCCGCCGGCAAAGGCGCCGAATGGGGCAGGGACGTTCTCGGGGTATGCCTGTCCCGGCAGAACGCGGTAGCGGAAGCCGGGAACGGTGTTGAAGGTGATCGTGCTTGACTCGGAGCAGGCCCACATCAGGGCTTGATACGCATCGGACAGCGAGACTGAGCCATCAAGGGTGATCGTGCCCTTATGCAGCAACGAACCTTGGCCGCCGCCCAAATCCTGCGTCGTGTCGCCATAGGACAACGTGATCTTGGCCGTCGATGCCGTGCCACCGATGGACGTATGGAACAGGGCGGCAGCGGCGGCAGGTGTCATCACCGCCGCATTGACGTTCGTATCGAGGGCTGTCGAAAGCGCCGCTGCCTGCTCACCGCCCGCAGCAAGGTTCACATCGAAGTGCGAGTATGTCTGGCCGTATTTTCTCGAATAGACCGTGGCGTTACCTGAGTCAATCAATACCCCTCCCGCCTTGGCCTTCAGCAAAATCTGGAAGTTAGCCGAGTCCGCATCGCTCCAGTATTTCGTCACCTTGGCCGCGTTCTGGATGATGTATATCGGGCTGGAGGATACCAGCGTACCAAGCACCTTGAGGCCAGTATAGAGCACAGCACCACTCTGCTGCTCGATGCTGCCGAACTTGAACCACTTGGCCGCTGCGTCGTCGATGTTGATGCCATTGAGCAGGGTGAGCGCCATCGGGCGCGAGGCATTCCGCTTACCGGCCAGTTCTGACGGGTTGGAGCCGAGGATGGAAACATTGTCGTCGCCAGTCGGTGCCGAGTCGTCGGCCAAGTCCTGCAACCATTGGTGTAGTTCCAGCGTGGTGTAGCGGGTGTCAGTACCCGGAACAAAGGCGCTGCCGGTAATGTTGCCGTTGGTTGCTATGGCGAAGGTTGTATTGATTGGCATATCAGCCTCACTCGTCTGGAATCTGAGAAACGTAAATCGAAGAACTGCCCGCCGATGCCGTCATCAGCGTTTCGTAGGGCACGTAAGTTGGTGAGGCGCTACCCTTGCGCACGCGAATGCGCCAGTTGTCGCGGCTGTCACTGAACACTGTCGCCGTGATAACCACCGTGGAGGCTGCGGCGATCTGGTCGTAGTGCGTCACGGTGCCCGCTTGGTCACGTACTGATACCCGCGACCCGACCACCACATTGGTCAAGGTCAAGGTGTGCGATGACGGCCAAGGACCATAGCCGGGATCATGCTCATACGCCCCCACATCCAGCTTGGCCGCGCCACCGTTCATGTAGGCGGGAGCGACGTTTCCGGCGATGTCGTAGCCAAGCGGGTTGTAGTAGTCAGTCCCACCCTCAACCAACAGGCTTGAGTTGGCATTCAGGGGAATGAACGGGCGGTAACCCTTATTCGCATAGTCACGGAACAGCGGCGCGGTCGTGTTCCAGTCTGCACCAATCGTGATGCGCGTCGCACCTGTGCCGACCATCCAAGCAGATGTGCCTAGGCCGGCATTGTTGCTCGCCGAAACAAGTGGCCCCTGAACAAACCAGTCCGTAGCGTTGCCAATCGACAGGCAGTTGATCGCCGTTGCGCTGGAATTCGTCGCTAGGTCGCTTTGGTTGCCAAAGCCAATTGTGTTGTCTGTCGCAAAGCAGCCGATCGCGGTTAAATACGCCGAATACGGGGAGAACGAAAATCCGCGATGGAGGCCGATTGCAACACAGTTCTTTGCTGTTGCGCCGACCGCCCCGAGTCGCATTCCTTCTGAGTTTGTAGTCCGCGCCACGCCAACAAAAAACATCTGCTGGGCTAACGAGTTGAAACCCACTGTTTCAAGATTGCGGGTACCAACACCAGCCTGCTGGCGCAGTGAAAATCCTTCAACTGTTATGCCCGCGCTCCGCATGATCAGGCCATAGCCACCGAACAGGTGCGTAAATCCTGCGTCATAGACGCCAGCATGGAAGCCCGGCCCCCATATGCCGTTAATCTTCGACGTGATTGTGACCTTCGGTGCCCTGAAGTTCATGTCGATCTGGTTATTCGTCATGTCGTAGAAGGCTTCGCCAATCTCGCACAACTCTTCCGTGAACGTGTCGGAAGCGGCGCACACCGCAGCACTTCTCAATTCCGTGCGAGAAGACATCGAGAGCTATGCCATCAAGCGCATCAAGGAAACGGCCGCAAAGTGGGAGGCCGAAACCTTCGAAGTGAGGGCATAGTCACCATGGGGAAAGCGAAGAACGTTGGCGGAAGGAAGTGCGCCGGCCGAGACTACTCGCGCGAACTTGCCGAAATGCTCCCCGAGATCATCGGCAAGAAGGCAAAAACAGTTCAGGAAATAGCAGACGAGGGGCAACGCTCAGAACAGACAACGCGCGCCCTCATTGATCGACTGAAGGCAGACGAGAAGATTCACATCAAGTCGTGGCAACGAGGGTTGTACGGAGGCCGGATAACGGCAAAGTACCTTTGGGGCAAAGGCGAAGACGCCAAGAAACTCAAGCCGCTGACTGACGCCGAGTGCACCAAGCGATACCAGAAAACCGACAAGGGGATAGCGGCCAAAAAACGCTACCTCGCCAAGCAGAAAGGATCCGGGTTCGTCATCTCGTCAGTATTGAAGATGAACCCGCTCATGTCTGCGATTTACGGGGCAAGCGCATGACGCCTCGCCTAATCAGAATGAGGGACGCGCCTGAATATCTCGGCATGTCAATCAAGGTATTCAACACAATGGTACGCCCATCGGTTCGAGAGGTAGCTATTGGAACGCAGGGTATCGCGTTCGATAGGCTTGATCTTGACGCATGGGTTGATGACCACATGGAAAAGAACGCACTTGCGAAAACTCCCTGTCAAGACGAGAATAAACACCGCATTGAGCGTTGCCATGAAACCGGAGGTAAAAAGACATGGTACGCAAAACAATCAGCGGCCTCTACGAGCGTAACGGCATCTGGCACATCGATAAAGTCGTCAAAGGTAAGCGAATTCAAGAAAGCACTGGAGCGAGCGACCGGGAAGAAGCGGAACGCTACCTAATCCACCTTCTTGAAAACAAGCGCCAAGAATCGGTTTATGGTGTGCGCAGCGTCAGGACATTCCGAGAGGCTGCTACTAAATATCTTTTAGAGTGCAAGGAGGAAGATCAGTCGTCCATTGAGGTAACGGCTACATACCTTGAGCAAGCTGATCCGTACATCGGAGATCTGCCAATCACCCATGTAGATAATGAATCGCTGAAGCCATTTATTAAATACATGAAAACGGGTGGCAAATTGCCGAGCGGAAAACCCAAGAGGCCAAATAAAAACCGGACAGTTAATATCGCTCTCCAGCGAATTATCCGTGTTTTGAATGTGTCACACCGGGAATATCGAGATGATCAGAAAAGGCCGTGGCTCGACGCAGTTCCCAATATCAGATTACTGGATGAACAGGCTGACAAAAGGCAGCCTTATCCATTAACTTGGGACGAGCAGCGGATATTATTTGATCAACTGTCTCCGCACCTTGAAAGAATGTGTTTGTTCAAGGTGAATACCGGATGCCGCGAGCAGGAAGTTTGCAAGCTGCAATGGGAGTGGGAGGTTTATGTTGAAGAACTCGATACCAGCGTCTTCATAGTTCCGCCAAATTTCGGCGGGCGAAAGAAGGGCTCAGGCGTAAAGAACGGAGAGGAAAGAGTGATCATCCTCAACGACGTAGCCAAGTCAGTCATAGACGGGCAGCGCGGCATTCACAAGAAGTGGGTTTTCCCCTACGAGGGGCGCGCAATTCACCGCATGAATGACACTGCATGGGACACAGCCACCAAGGCAGCGGCCAAGAAGTTTCTGGAGAAGTTCGGCAAACCGCCCCACCCTCTCTATGCGACTTTGCGGATCCATGACTTGAAGCACACCTTCGGGAGAAGGCTGCGGGCTGTCAATGTCGGGCACGAAGATCGTCAGGTTTTGCTTGGTCACAAGACTGGAAGCGTGACAACTCATTACTCAGGGGCAGAATTGAAGTCTCTGATTGATGCAGCAAACAAGATTTCGACGGTCAATGGCAACACGCCAACCCTGACATTATTGCGACGGAAGGCAGCGTGATTCCCCGCAAAGTCCCGCAAAAGTCCCTTTGGACAAAAAAAAGCCAACTCCGAAAAGTTGGCTAAGTTCTTGATTCTCTTGGTCGGGGCGGCGGGATTCGAACTCGCGACCCCTTGCACCCCATGCAAGTGCGCTACCAGGCTGCGCTACGCCCCGACAAGCCCACCATTATACTAGATAAACGCCCGATTCATAGCTCCAGCATGTCAATAATGGACTGTAGTTCTCCGCGCAGACCACCCCGCGTCTGTCCTGACTCAGGATGACTGACGGAAGCAACCTCAACCGCACCACCTTCATCCAGACGATTGCGTGCGCCACTGATCGTAAAACCCTGATTGTAGAGCAGCTCGCGAATTCGCCGAACCAGCAGAACCTCATGATGCTGATAGTAGCGACGATTTCCACGCCGCTTTACAGGCTTGAGTTGATTGAACTCCTGCTCCCAATAGCGAAGCACGTGTGGCTTGACCCCACAGAGCTCACTCACCTCACCAATCGTGAAGTAACGCTTTGCCGGTATGGGCGGCAATTCATCGCCGCCCAGTGTTTTATGCCGAGGTTCCATCGAAAGCAAGCTCAACGTCGGACTTCAGCTTCTGGCTGGCGTGAAAGGTCACGACGCGCCGCGCCGTGATAGGAATTTCCTGCCCGGTTTTGGGATTCCTGCCCGGACGCTGCGGCTTGTCGCGCAACTGAAAATTTCCGAAGCCAGACAGCTTTACACCATCGCCCGTTTCCAGGGAATTCCGGATCTCTTCAAAAAAAGCTTCGACCATATCTTTGGCCTCGCGCTTGTTAAGCCCGACTTTTTCGAAAAGCAGGTCCGCGAGTTCAGCTTTGGTTAGCGTCATCGTTATTATTTCCGTCAGGCACGCAGTTGAGCACCGAATGCCCGTTCGAAACAGGACACCAGTTGCTGCATTGCAGCATCAACTTCCGAATCTTGCAAAGTGCGTTGAGTATCTTGCATAACTATCCGGAAAGCAAGGCTTTTTTTGTTTTCCGGAACCCCTTTGCCAACGTAAACATCGAACAACTGGATGTCCTGAATCAGGTTCGAAACCTGCCCTTTGAATCCATCGATCAGTGTTTGCAATGCCACGCTCTGATCGACGACTATCGCCAGGTCGCGTATCACCGGCGGGAACTTCGATACCTCGGCATACACCGGAACCTGCACCGACTTGACGGCATCGAAATCGAGTTCAAACACGACAGGCGCCAAGGGAAGATCGTATTTCTGAACCCATTCCGGATGCAGCTCGCCCAGACAACCAATTTCGTGACCATCAAGCAGCACACGCGCCGCGCGACCCGGATGCAGGGCCGGATGCACAAGCTTTTCAAAGCACAGTTGTGCCGGCGCCAGCAAGGCTTCCAGATCGCCCTTCACATCAAAGAAATCAACCTTGCGTGCCGCACTACCCCAGCCTTCCGGCAATGCACCGCCGTAGGCCAGGCCGGACAGTTTCCAGGACTGCACGAAGCCGGCCACCGGCGTTGCAGCAGCGTTGCGCTCGAACGCGCGCCCTGTTTCAAACAAGCGAACGCGGTTCTGCTTGCGCTTGAGATTGGTGACCAGATTTGAAATCAGACCGCCAAATAGCGTCGAGCGCATGACGGCCATCTGGCTGGCAATCGGGTTGGCCAGGCGAATGAGGTCGGCCTCGGCGGTCTTCGCAGCAAAATCGGCCTCCCAGGCTTCCTCGACGAAAGCAAAATTGACAACCTCCTGGTAGCCACGATCAACCAGCATCTGGCGAACACGAGCCGCCGGACGTTGCGCTTCGGGCTGCACCATCATTTTCATGTTGCCGCGTGGCGCCGGAGCCGGGATATTGTCGTAGCCGTGCAGACGGGCGATTTCTTCGATCAGGTCTTCTTCGATTTCGATGTCGAAGCGCCAGGTTGGCGGGGTCACCAGAAAATTGTTGCCTTCGCGAACAAAGGGCAAGCCGAGGCCGTTGAACAGGTCGGCAATCTCCTCGGGAGAAAAAGTCATGCCGATCACCGCGCAAGCACGCGCTGTGCGCAGACGCACAGGATTACGCGCCGGCATTTCAGCCTTGGCCTCAGTTACCGGACCAGCAGCACCACCACAAATATCGATGATCAGTTGCGTAGCCCGCTCGATGGCACGCTTGGCGCCGCCGAAATCGACACCGCGCTCGAAACGATGGGAGGCATCAGAACCAAAACCGTAGCGGCGGGCACGGCCAGCAATGGCTTTCGGTGCGAAGAAGGCAGATTCGAGGAACAGTTCGCTGGTTTCCAGCGTGATGCCGCTTTCCTCGCCACCCATGATGCCGGCCATGGCCAGCGGCTTGGCATCGTCGGCGATGACCAGAATGTCAGCGTCGATATTGATGGTCTGTTCGTTCAACAGCAGCAGCTTTTCTTCCGGCTTTGCCATGCGGGCATGCACGGAGCCTTCCAGTCTGGTGTTATCGAAGGCATGCAGCGGCTGCCCGAGTTCCAGCATGACGTAATTGGTGACGTCGACGAGTGCCGAAATCGAGCGGATGGCGCTGCGCTCAAGGCGGCGCTTCATCCATTCCGGGGTCGGCGCCTTGGCATTGACGCCATTGAGAACGCGGCCGTAGTAAAGCGGACAGGCTTCAGGCGCATCAAGCACAACTGCACGCTGGTCGGCGATAGTTGCGATAACTTCCGGCACATCGACAAACTTGGCCTGGGCGCCAGCAATGGCGGCGACTTCGCGCGCCACGCCGGTCAGGGACAGGCAGTCGGCACGATTCGGCGTCAGTTTGAGTTCGAACTGGTTGTCGTCGAGA
The DNA here is from genome assembly GCA_016790815.1 of Dechloromonas sp. Classification (GTDB taxonomy): domain Bacteria; phylum Pseudomonadota; class Gammaproteobacteria; order Burkholderiales; family Rhodocyclaceae; genus Azonexus. The sequence goes on along the minus strand of JAEUOG010000031.1, from coordinate 2,536 downwards.
TCGAGATACTGGCGAATCGACTGGCCGACCGGTGCGTCGTCCGGCAGGATCAGCAGGCCGGAAGCCTCTTCGGCAATGCCGAGTTCCTTGGCCGAGCAGAGCATGCCTGACGACTCGATGCCGCGCACCTTGGCGATTTTGATAATGAAATCGCCGGGCAGTTTGGCGCCAGGTAAGGCGCACGGAACGCGCAAACCGACCGCCACATTCGGCGCACCGCAGACAATGGTCGTCGGCTCGCCGCGGCCGGTATCGACCTTGCAGACGTTCAGACGGTCAGCATCGGGATGCTTGACGACTTCCAGCACCTGAGCGACGACAACGTCGTTGAATTGGGGCGCAACCGGCTCCAGACCCTCGACTTCAAGGCCGGCCATGGTCAGCAGATGGGAAAGCTCCTCGCTCGACAACTGGGTGTCGACAAGGGTACGCAGCCAGGATTCGGAGAATTTCATGCGAATTGCCTCAGGAAACGGAGGTCGCCTTCAAAGAAGAGGCGCAGGTCATTGACGCCGTAACGCAGCATGGTCAGGCGATCCTGGCCGAAGCCGAAGGCAAAGCCGGTGTATTTTTCCGGATCAATGCCGGCAATGCGCAACACGTCTGGATGCACCATGCCGCAACCGGCAATTTCCAGCCAGCGACCTTTCAGGGCGCCGCTCATGAAAGCGACGTCGATTTCGGCCGACGGCTCGGTAAACGGGAAGAAGGAAGGACGGAAACGCACCACCAGGTCGTCCGTCTCGAAGAAGCTCTTGAGAAAATCGGCGATGACGCCCTTGAGATCGGCAAATGAAACACCCTCACCGACCCAAAGGCCTTCGACCTGATTGAACATCGGCGAGTGCGTCGCATCGGAATCGACACGATAGACGCGGCCCGGCGCGATGATTCTGATTTCGGGCATTTTTTCCAGTTGACCGTGGCGTTCGACGTGCGCCTTCATGTAGCGCGCCTGTATCGGGCTGGTATGCGTGCGCAGCAAGACCTTGTCAGCAATGCTGCCGTCCGGGTTCTGCAGGTAAAAAGTATCGTGCATCGAACGCGCCGGGTGATCCTCGGGCGTATTCATGGCCGTGAAATTGAAAAAGTCTTCCTCGATCTCAGGACCGTCGGCCACGTCGAAACCGATGGAACGGAACAGTGCCTCGATGCGCTCCAGCGTGCGCGTCACCGGATGCAAGCCACCGCGCGCTTCGGCGCGACCAGGCAGCGTGACATCCAGTGCCTCTTCAGCCAGGCGCGCTTCAAGCGCTGCCTTGCGAATGGCTTCACGACGCTGGTTGAGCGCAGTTTCAACGGCCGTCTTGGCGACATTGATCGCTGCCCCGGCAGTCTTCTTCTCTTCCGGCGACAGCTTACCCAATCCCTTGAGAAGTTCGGTGATCTGCCCGCTCTTGCCGAGGAAACGGGCTTTTACCTGTTCCAGCGCATCGGGGTCAGAAATGGCAGCAAAAGCCGACTGGGCTTCGCTAACGATTTGATCGAGATTGTCCATAGACGTCCACCAACAAAACCACCAATAAAAAAGGAGGCTTGCGCCTCCTTTTTTTAGTTACACATTCGCTCAGGCGCCGAGCTGTGCCTTGGCCTGGGCGGCCAGAGCGGCAAAAGCCGGCTGATCGAAAACGGCCAGATCGGCCAGAACCTTGCGGTCGACTTCGATGTTGGCCTTCTTCAGACCGTTCATGAAGGTGCTGTACTTCATGCCCAGCTCACGTGCCGCTGCATTGATACGGGCGATCCACAGGGAACGAAACTGACGCTTGCGTTGACGACGGTCACGGTACTGGTATTGACCGGCCTTCATCACCGCCTGCTTGGCGATGCGATATACGTTCTTGCGACGACCGCGGTAACCCTTGGCCTGAACGAGAATCTTCTTGTGACGCGCGCGCGCTGTTACACCACGTTTAACTCTAGGCATCTTCTATCTCCTTATGCGTAGGGCATCATGGCGCGGACGGATGCAACGTCGCGCTCGTTAACAGCGGCGGCACCGCGCAGGTGACGCTTAACCTTGGTGGTCTTCTTGGTCAGGATGTGACGCTTGAAGGCTTGGCCGCGCTTGATGGAACCACCAGCGCGAACAGAGAAACGCTTTTTGGCGCTGCTCTTGGTCTTCATTTTGGGCATTTAATGCTCCTTAATGACATGCCGCCAGGTGGTTTCCACTACGGAAACGCTTTGACTACCCGAAAGCACTTATAAAACTATGTTTGCTACTAACTACTTCTTCTTGGCCGGCCCGATGATCATGATCATCTGACGACCTTCCATCTTCGGCATCTGTTCGACGGCACCAACCGCCTCGAGATCCGCCTTGATTCTTTCCAGTTGGCGCATACCGAATTCTTGGTGCGCCATTTCGCGCCCCCGGAAGCGCAGGGTCACCTTGACCTTGTCGCCCTCTTCCAGGAAGCGCGTCATGTTTCTCAGCTTGATCTGATAGTCGTTCTCGTCGGTACCCGGGCGCAGCTTGACTTCCTTGACCTGCACCTGCTTCTGCTTCAGCTTCGCTTCGTGAGCGCGCTTC
>JAEUOG010000028.1 GCA_016790815.1 Dechloromonas sp. | reverse complement strand
CGTAGCCTTTCCTGAGTGCGTCCCCGACACGTTGAGCATCGGGGGTGGGAGGAAGTCCGTCTTCAATCAGCAACATCGCCTGATATTTGGGCACAACCTCTTCCGCTACCCACAATCAAGCTCTCGCCCACTCAGAAAGGACACTCTGCGTCGGACGGTGAAATTTCCGGGCTAGCGGAAAAAGCGGCCGAGTAGCCCGCTCATGAATCCCTGGCTCGGTGCCTTCTCGATGACAGCCGCGGGAAAAGTCTTTTGGCCGTCCCCCAGCATGACCTTGACAGCGTCGGCGTAGTCGCGATCCTCGTTCGCAATGTGGTTGAGCAGCCATTTGGAAAGCATCGAGTGCAGCTCATCGACAATGTCTTCGCCTCGGGCGGAGCGCAAGGTGAAGTCGGTGACGCGGCGGATGAAGAGTTCGTGAACTTTCTTGTGGGGCTTGAGAAACTTGTAGCCAGCTTCTTCGAGCATCTCTTCTTCGAAGCCGAAATGGGACTGCGTGTAGTCGATGAGCTGCTCGATGATGTCATTCACCATTTTCTTGTCGAGTTTCATCTTTGCGATTTCGAGATCATTGATGTATTCGACGATGCGCTTGTGCTGGGCATCAATGACATCAATCCCGGTATCCAGCTTGCTGTCCCAGAGAATCGGCATGGTGCTACTCCTGATGGTTGTGCAATGGCAGGAGTAAATAGTACTTTAGGTTTAGTTCTGTTGACGTAGGTCAACGGTGCGATGGATCAAGGTTGCACATCCGGAGGCAGCGGTTTCCCGGTTTGGGGCCGAATTCACGGGGGGGGCCGTGGAGGGCTGAAGCAGAAGGGGCGGGGCTACAGGCCGCGCCCAATGCCTTCATGCCTTGATGGGCCGAACTTTTCCCGCCGCCAGCTTGGCGCGGGCCCGTGCTTCGTCCGTCGTGTCGCCGTTGGCCACGGCTACGCCCATGCGCCGCTTGACGAAGGCTTCCGGCTTGCCGAACAGGCGCAGGTCGGTGCGCGGCACGGCGAGTGCTTCCTCGAGTCCGGCGAAGGCAATACCCTTTTCGTCCATGCCGCCGTAGATGACTGCCGAAGCTCCGACCTCGCTCAGGGCCGTATCGACCGGCAGGCCAAGGATGGCGCGGGCGTGCAGCTCGAATTCCGAAAAACGTTGCGAGCACAGGGTGACCAGCCCGGTATCGTGCGGGCGCGGGCTGACTTCGGAGAACCACACCATGTCGCCCTTGACGAAGAGCTCGACGCCGAACAGGCCACGACCGCCGAGGTTGCCCGTGACGGCAGCAGCGATTTCCTGCGAACGCTTGAGGGCGGCTGGCGTCATCGCTTGCGGCTGCCACGACTCGACGTAATCGCCAGCGACTTGGATGTGGCCGATCGGTTCGCAGAAATGCGTTACCACCTCGCCGGCAGCGTTGCGGGCGCGGACTGTGAGCAGGGTGATTTCGTAATCGAAATCGATGAAGCCCTCGACGATGACACGCCCCTGATTGACCCGCCCACCGCTCGCTGCGTAGTCCCATGCTTTTTGGACGTCGTCCGGACCACGCAGCAGCGACTGACCCTTGCCCGACGACGACATGGTCGGCTTGACGATGCACGGGTAGCCGATGCCTGCATCAATGGCGGCCTGCAATTCAGCCAGCGAATCAGCAAATGTGTAGGGGGAAGTCGGCAAGCCGAGCTCCTCGGCAGCCAGTCTGCGGATGCCTTCGCGGTTCATGGTCAACTTGGCGGCGCGGGCAGTCGGGATTACTTCGGCCAGCCCGGCGGCTTCGATCTCGACCAGCATGTCGGTCGCGATGGCCTCGATTTCGGGCACGATGAGCTGCGGCGTTTCGCGCTCCACAAGGTCACGCAGCGCAGCGCCATCGGTCATCGAAATGACGTGGGCGCGGTGGGCGACCTGATGGCCGGGCGCGTTCTCATAGCGGTCGACGGCGATCACTTCGATGCCCAGGCGCTGCAGCGCAATGATCACTTCCTTGCCGAGTTCGCCTGCGCCGAGCAGCATGACGCGGGTGGCGGAGGGAGAAAGCGGGGTGCCGATTTGCATGGGATTTCCTCGAAGGACGGTTTTTGAAATTGGCCAGAATTTAGGCGTCGACCGCAGAGGCGTCAAGCCGGGTGCCGGGCAGGGGCACCCGGCTGCCTTATAATGCCGCGATGCAATTGCGAACCTTGCCCCTTACCATCGAGCGTTTCCTGCTGTCGCCGTTCAGCCTGTTGCTCGCGCTCGTGTTGGCCTTCTTGCTGAATGCGTGGAGTTTGCCGCTGACCGATGTCGACGAGGGGGCTTTCTCCGAGGCAACGCGCGAAATGATGGCGCGCGGCAACCTCATTTCGCCGACGCTCAACGACGCACCGCGTCACGACAAGCCCATCCTGATCTACTGGGCACAAGCCGCTTCGGTCGCCGTGCTTGGCGTCAGCGAAATCGGCTTTCGCCTGCCATCGATCATTTTTGCGCTGCTCTGGATGGTCGCGCTCTACCGTTTCTGCCTGCGCCATGGCAACCAGATGACAGCACAGATCGCCGCGCTGGTCATGGCCCTGACGCTGGTCGTCGGCTTCATCGCCAAGGCGGCGATTGCCGATGCGCTGCTCAACCTGCTCATCGCGCTGGCCATGTTCGGCATCTACGACTATTTCTGCGCCTGCCGGGATGGCAAGTCGCCCGTGCAGACACGTCGCCTGCTGTTCGCAATCTATGCCGCGCTCGGCCTCGGGTTTCTCGCGAAGGGCCCCGTCTCAGTCTTTTTTCCACTGCTAATCAGCGGTCTGTTTTTCGTCTCGGCTGGCGCCTGGCGTGAATGGCTCAAGGCTGCTTTCTTCTGGCCAGGCTGGCTTGTATTTCTGGCCATCGTCGTGCCCTGGCACGTCGCGGTCTATCTCGATCAAGGTGATGCCTTCTTCCGCGGTTTCTACCTCAAGCACAACATCAATCGTTATGCCGATACCTTCGAAGGCCACGGCGGGCGCTGGTGGTATTACCTCGCCGCAGCGCCGCTGATCCTGCTGCCCTTCACCGGCTGGTTGTTCGCCATCGCCGGTAAGGTCACCGGCGTTCTCCACCAGAGCGACCGTGATGCATTGTTCGAACGCTTCCTCGTCATCTGGTTTGTCGTCGTCTTCGCCTTCTTCTCGTTTTCCGGCACGCAGTTGCCGCACTACCTGCTGTATGGCTGCACGCCGGTCTTCATTTTGCTGGCCCGCAATCGGCTCGATTTCGAGCGGCGCTGGCTGGCCTTCTTGCCGATACTGCTTTTCGCGCTGCTGCTGGCTGCCCTGCCCGAAGTGCTGGCCTTCGCTGCCGGCAAGGCCAATCGGCCCTTTGAGAAATTCCTGCTTGACGGCCTGACCGTCGCTTTTGCCGACGAAGCGCGCTGGTTGTTACCGCTGATCGCCGTTGCCATCTTCGGTCTCGCGTTCTGGCGCCGCCTGCCGGTCTGGCAGGGGCTGGTCATCGCCGGCCTGCTGCAGGCCGCCACGGTGGCCATCATCATTGCCCCGCGCGCCATCGGCGTGACGCAGGGGCCGGTGCGCGAAGCGGCCTTGCTGGTCAAGCAAAGCGGCGAAACGAACGTCGTTGCCTGGCGCATCATCATGCCGAGCTTCAGCGTCTATCGGCAGGCGGCAACGCCGACGCGAGTGCCTGAGCTCGGTCAGCTTGTGTTCACGCGTACCGACCGCAAACATGAGGTTCAGGCGTTGCTCGCGCCAAACCTCGTGCTGCGCGATGTCTATCAGCGCAGCTTTGTCACGCTGGCACGCGTCGAGGCCGAGGCAAAGCCGTGAACGATCAGGGCCTGCACGCCCCAAATCGGTGGCTCGATGCTTCCATCGCGTTGCTATTCCTGCTTCTCGCGTTCGGGCTGATCGCCATTGGCCAGAGCGGCGACTGGTACGCCGGCTTCATCCCTGCCCAGACGAGCAGCCAGGTCTTGCCGCCCTGGCTCTGGGAGAGTCTCACGACGCTCGGTGACGGCCGCGTTCAACTCGCACTCATGCTGCCCTTTTGCCTGCGCTATCCGCGGGTTTTCTGGGCGCTCGTGGTTGGGGCGCTGCTGGCGGGAGCAATAAGCCGCGGCCTCAAGGTATGGGTGCCGATGCCTCGCCCGGCAGCCGTGCTCGACGCCAGTCAGATCACCATCATCGGCGCCCGGCTGACTTCGCACAGCTTCCCCTCCGGGCACACCGTCTCCGCGTTTTCGTTTGTCGTCGCCTGGCTGGCCTTGCTCGGCTGGTGGCGTGCCCTGCCCATCGTTGTCATTGCTGCGCTGGCCGGCTTTTCGCGGATCGCCGTAGGCGCCCACTGGCCGGTCGATGTGCTGGCTGGTGCCATGATTGGTCTGGCCGGTGGCTGGCTCGGCCTGCGCCTGACCCGGCGCTTTCGCTGGGGGCTGGGGGTGCGTGCGCACTGGATATTGATCGGTATCGCCGTCATCGGTGTAGCGACCTTGCCATTTGATGGCCAGGGCTACCCGGATACGCGGCCATGGCGCATCGTCGCCTGCCTGTGGGGGCTGGGGGGCTTCGTATTGTTCTATCTGCTGCCCTTGCTGCGCGGTGGATGGCAGGCGGCAACGCGGCCGCTGGAAGGCCTTGTTGCAGGGCTTCCCCGAGAGAATCTGTGACATGCTATTTTGCAGACTCCGCCAATTGTTTGTACTGTCGCCGTACCTGTTAGCAATTCATCAACACGTGATTTTTGTGGGCCGTGGCTCGGCCTGCAGGTGAATTCAGGGATTTTTAACCTTCTTGCCGTTCTTCGGTTTGGCCGTGCCGATGACGAAATCCGGAAATCATGCCGTCATCCATACTCAAATTCCTTGATGTCGCCGCGCTGGTCGGCGTCGGCGTAAAGTGTCCCGAGTGTGGTGGCGCCCACTCCCAGGTATCTCGGTGGCATTCGAAGAAGGAAAAACTGTGCTCTGCGGGTTTGCGCCCGTATCGCTGTAGCGACTGCTCGCATCGCTTTCTGGCACGCAGCAGTGCTGTCCTGGAGCGCATCCTGATCAACGGCGCTGTAGGTGTGATGCTGTGCTTCGGGATATGGGCCGTCGCTGATCCGTGGATCGATGGCAGCCAAGCAGCGAGTAGCGAAAGCAGCGTCTTGGCATTGACCGCACAGCCAGAAGGAAGCAAAGCAGATGCACCTCCCCGGCTGGTGCCGCAAGGCAAGGTTGCCGAGGATGTTGGCGACGACCCGGCAATGCGAGCCCAAAAACAGCAGGAGGCCGCCGAGAACGGTGATGTCGGCGCGATGCTGCAGCTTGGACGAGATCTGGCGACAGGGAATGATCGTCCGAAGGATGTTGAGCAGGCTGCGAAGTGGGTGCAGTTGGCTGCAGCGACCGGAAGTCCCGACGCGATGCTTGAACTGGGGCGTTTCTATCGAGATGGCGTAGGCGTGGCGCAGGATTCGACACGTGCCTATGCCTGGTTGACTCGGGCCGCCAGCGCGAAGCAAGCGGACGCCGTGCTGGAGCGCGAGGCTTTGGCTCAGACGATGGGTGAAGAGTCTTTGAAGGCCGCCCAAGAACTATCCTTGCCGACAGAATCGGTCGCCATCGTTCGCCCGAGGAAGTGATTTTTCAGGGCGCTTTTCGGTCATGAGCCCAAGCGAAGGGGGTTGAATCGCAGTTGCCAGTGATTGCTGCGGTCAACCTGGAAAAAAGGCGAAAAACAGGATTGAGTGCTGGTCTCAGCGACTGCGCTACGCTGGAAGACGGTTTGCCGAAAATGGCAATGGATCGAAACAAAAGCTTAATGCAGTCGTAACTTCGGGGTCACGGGCTGCCCTTATTGTCGGGCCATGCCCAAGGTCAGATCCGTATTTCTCTCCGACATTCACCTTGGCACGCGGGCGTGCCAGGCGGACAGACTCCTCGATTTCCTGCGCGAACATCCTGCCGAGCAGACCTTCCTGATCGGTGACATCGTCGATTTCTGGGCGATGAGCCGCAGCATCAACTGGTCGCCGGCCCAGAACACGGTGGTCCAGAAACTGCTGCGCCGGGCCAGGCACGGTGAGCGCGTCGTCTTCATTCCCGGCAACCACGATGAAGTGCTGCGCGATTACTGCGGCATCGTTTTCGGCGAGGTCGAGGTCATCGACGAACTGGTCCACGAAATGGCCGACGGCCGGCGTTTCCTGCTCATCCATGGCGACCAGTTCGACCAGGTAACGCGCCACCATCGCTGGGTCGCCGTACTCGGCGACAAGGCTTACGAACTGCTGGTCCGCGTCAATACTTTGCTGTCCTGGGGGCGGCGAAAGCTCGGCATTTCCGGCTACTGGTCGCTGGCCGGCTATGCCAAGCGCAAGGTCAAGACGGCGCTGACCTTCATTTTCGATTTTGAGGATTCGGCCATCCGCCACGCCAAGGAGCGCGGCCTGGATGGCGTTATCTGCGGCCACATCCACTGGGCGACGATCCGCGAGATCGACGGCCTGACTTACGTGAATTGCGGCGATTGGGTCGATTCCTGTACTGCCATCGTCGAACACTTCGACGGCCGGCTTGAGCTGGTTACCTGGGGGGAACAGAAGCCCGTGCCCATGCTGGCTTCCCCGGTAGGCGAGCCCGTCGGCGAAACTGTAGAGGCCTGAGATGCGTGTTTTGATGGTTTCCGACGTGTATTTTCCCCGCGTCAATGGCGTCTCGACTTCCATCGAGACTTTTCGCCGCACGCTGTCGGCGCACGGTGTCGAGGTCAAGCTGGTCGTGCCACGTTATGGCAACGAGCTGCACGAGCCGGGCGTCGTCCGCGTTGCCGGCCGACCGGTGCCGGGCGACCGCGAAGACCGCTTGGTCGGCTGGCGGGCCATGCACCTGGCCGTGCTCGAAGCAGCGCAGGACTGCGACCTGATCCACGTCCAGACCCCGTTCATTGCCCACTACGCCGGCCTCAAGGCGGCGCGAAAGCTGGGGCTGCCGGTGGTGGCGACCTATCACACGCTGTTCGAGGAATACCTGCAGCACTACGCCAAGCCGATCCCGCCGAGCTGGCTGCGCGGCCAGGCGCGGAGCCTCTCGCGCCGCCAATGCAACCAGCTCGATGCCGTGGTCGTGCCGTCGACGGCCATGCGCCAGCGGCTCGACAGTTACGGCGTCACGTCGCCGATGCACGTTTTGCCTACCGGCATTCCGATGGCGCAGTTTGCCGGCGGCAACGGCCTTCGCTTTCGCCAGAAATTCGGCATCGCCGAATCCCGCCCGATGGCCTTGTTTGTCGGCCGCGTGGCGCATGAGAAAAATATCGGCTTCCTGCTCGAAGCCCTCGTCCAGGCCCGCCAGATCCGCCCCGATACCCTCCTCGTGATCGCCGGCGAAGGCCCGGCCATGGCCGACCTCAAGGCGCAGACGACTGCGTTGGGGCTGCAGGATGCCGTGCTGTTCATCGGCTATCTCGACCGCAAGCAGGCTCTGCCGGATTGCTATGCGGCAGCGAACGTCTTCGTCTTTGCCTCGCTTACCGAAACGCAGGGGCTGGTCCTGCTCGAAGCCATGGCGGCCGGCGTGCCGGTCATCGCGCTATCGGAGATGGGGACGATCGACATTCTGGCTCCGGCCCGCGGTGCTTTCTCCCCCCCAAACGACCCGCGGGCCTTTGGTGAGGTTCTTGGTCAGTTCCTCAAACATCCCGAAGCATGGCGCCACCTCAATGACGAGGCGCCGATCTACGCGCGGGAATGGACCGATGTGGCGATGGCCGAGCGGCTGGCGCGCCTTTATGGCGAATTGACCCACTGCGAAATTGGCCAAAAATTCCGGTTGACCGTGGCAATCTGACAGGCAGTCCAATGAACGAGTATTCAGACGCGTGCTGCGTCCGCTGTGCCTTCTTCCGGCCAAGCGACGCGCTTACCGGCCTGTGCCATCGCTACCCGCCGCTCTTCGCCGGCGACAGCTCACCCCGCGAAGCGCATCACTGGCGTCATCCGGTCGTCGGGCCGCACGGCTGGTGCGGCGAATACCGGTCAGCACCCGACGCTCAGATATCTTCGAGCGGCGTCACCAGCTGATTGACCTTGCGCAGGCGTTCAGCCATGACGCGCATGACCTGGGTGGCAAAAAACGGCGTCTGCTGGACAAGGAACTGGAAGCGCTTTTCGTCGACTTCGACGAACTCGCAATCGTTGACGGCGAGCACGCTGGCCGAGCGCGGCCCGGGCGAAACGAGGCCCATTTCACCAACGATGCTGCCATGCTCCAAGCTTTCTACGACCCGGTTATTGACGATGACTTCGGCCGAGCCTGTGGTCAGGACGTACATCATGTTGCCGTCCTCATTTTCGGAAAAGAGGGCAGCGCCAGCCGGCACTTGGATAATGGTCGGGTTGTGCGTAAACAGCTCGAAAAAAACCATGTCTGGATTTCCTTCTGAACGAGACCATGCCTTTTAGCATAGCGCGGCGCTTGCTTCATTTCGGGCGTGTTACAGAATCGCTGCGCTTGACTTAGAACAAGGTCGGCGAGATCAGGCGCAAACCGATCGAGAACCAGTGCTGGTCGCTGATGGCGCCAAAGCGGCTGCCGTAGGTGGTGTCGATCTGAACGTGGCCGGGGACGATCCAGTGGCGCAGACCCATCTGGAAAAACGGGGTGCCCTTGTCCTGGCCGAAGCTTTCGGCAATCAGGTGGCTGCTGGGCGTAGTCTGAATTTCGGTACCGATTCCCCAGGTGAGACGATTTTCCGTGTTTTCGCGCTCGCGGGTGTAGCCGAGGTTGGTGTGGATGACAACCCGGTCATCGGCCAGCGAAAAGCTGACCGGCACGTAGAAATAGGGGTTGCCGGTGTGCGCGCTGCCCGGTTGCGAGGCGTAGCCGGCGGCAAGGCCGATGCCGTGGCTGTTGGTTTCCAGCGGCTTGAAGAGGGTCTTGCCCTGAATGGTCATGGCGCCACTTTTCTGGTGGCCGTGGGCGTAGGCTAGAGCGCCGCCGAAAGTGAATTCGAACTTGCCGCCCGGGTTGCAGGCTGGCAGTGCCCAGAATTCGTTCTGGTTGCCGTGCAGATGGACCCACGATTCGAGCTGGCAGGCGCCTGCGTCGGTCAGCCGCGCATCGTCGGTAATCATCGGGCGCGCGGCGTAGGCGGCCGGCATGAAGGCGAGCAGGAGAAGCAGGGCGGCAGGCAGGCGCATGGGCAAATGCGCGAGAGCGTAGGGCTGATTTGTGACAGCGCGATGACCGAGCCTGTCATCAAAGCTTAGTGCTGGCTGATTAACGTGAGCACTTTCGCGGAGATCTCATGCAGGAACCCTCGTCGAACGAACTCGGCCTCGATCCGGCCAACGAATCGCCCTTCAAGGGCAAAACCGGAATGCGCCGGGTGTGGAATGCGCTGACCTATTCCTTGGCAGGGCTAAAGGCCGCCTACCTGTGTGAAGACGCATTCCGCCAGGAGGTCATTCTCGCAACGCTACTCATCCCGGTCGCCCTCTTGCTGCCCGTGCCGTGGCTAGGGCGCGGCCTGATGATCGCCAGCGTGCTGCTCGTTCTTGTCGTCGAGCTGCTCAATTCGGCCATCGAAGCCGTGGTCGACCGCGTGAGCCTGGAGAACCATCGCCTCGCCAAGCGCGCCAAGGACATCGGCAGTGCAGCAGTACTTGTTTCGCTGGTCCTGGTCATGGTCGTCTGGGGCTGTGTGCTCATGGAGATTGCCTGATGTCGCTGGCCATTGCCTTTGTTACGGAAACTTTCCCGCCCGAAGTCAATGGCGTGGCGATGACGGTAGGTCGGCTGGTCGGCGGCCTGCGTGAACGCGGGCATTGCGTCAGCGTCATCCGCCCCAGACAGGGCAAGGGCGATGCTGGTGGCGCACATGAAATGGCCTTGCCGGGCTTTCCGCTGCCCGGCTACCCCGGCCTGCGTTTCGGTCTGCCGGCCGCTCGAAGGCTGTCACGGCAATGGCGTCAGCACCGGCCGGATCTGGTCCATGTGGTGACCGAGGGGCCGCTCGGCTGGTCGGCCGTCAGCGTCGCACGCAAGATGGGTATCCCGGTTACCTCCGGCTTTCACACCAATTTCGACCGCTACAGCGTGCATTACGGCATGGGCTGGATGCGGCCGGCCGTCGCCGCCTACCTGCGCACCCTGCACCGGCGGACGCTGGCGACCATGGTGCCGACAGCGGCGCTGGCCGCCGATCTGGCCGGCGAAGGGCTGACCGGCGTGCGCGTCGTCGGCCGTGGAGTCGATACGCAGTTGTACGATCCCGCCAGGCGCAGCAAGGCCTTGCGCCAGCGCTGGGGGGTCGAGGGCGACGGACCGGCCTGTCTTTATGTCGGGCGGGTGGCGGCCGAGAAAAATCTTGCGCTGGTCAGGAATACCTTCGCCGCCATTCAGCTCAGGCATCCCAAGGCCAAAATGATCTGGGTCGGCGACGGCCCATCAGCCAGGCAACTGGCCGCCGATCATCCCGATCATCATTTTGCCGGAATGCGCATCGGCGAAGACCTGGCTGCCCACTACGCCAGCGCCGACCTCTTCCTTTTTCCCAGCCTGACGGAAACCTACGGCAACGTTGTCGCCGAGGCGATGGCCAGCGGCCTGCCGGTGATTGCCTATCGCAGCGCAGCGGCGGCCGAACTGATCGCCGAGCAGAAAAACGGCATGGTCGCCTCGCCTGGCGACGAGCGCGGCTTCGTTGCGGGCGCACTGTGGATGCTGGACGACTCGGAACGCCTTGGCGAGATGGCCGAAGCGGCCCGCCAGACAATGCTGCCGCGCAGTTGGGCTGGCGTCGTGGAAACCTTCGAAAACGTTGTGCGCGAGGCGATGGCGACTCAGGGCTGAATTCGACGCAATTCCACTACGGCCGGATCATCTCCGTGGTCGATCAGGATGCGTTTCACGCGATCCTGCCAGAGCTCGCCGAACAGCGTGTTCTCTGCTGAACTCGCCATGCCATGGACGACGGCGGGCAGGAGTTCGCCGAGACGCGGATCGGCCGCGATCAAATTCGCCCGAAAATTGCCGTTGACCGCAGCATGGGTGTCAAGCCGGGTAAAAGTCATGCCGACGCTGCCGCTGACGCCGAAGCGCAGCAATCCGCGCCGGACATGCTGCCCGCCCAGCCCTTTGAAACCACCATCGCCGGCCGCGCCGGTGAGTAGCGTGGCGATGCTGGCGATGACGCCGGCGACACCACTATCAACGCTCTCGTGTAGCGCGACAACGATGTTGCCGCGCACGGGAATCTCGTCGCCATAGAGCGCCCGCAAGGCGCGCACGCTGGTCAACCAGGCGCCGGCTACCGTTGGGCAGGCGTGCCCGGCCAGTCTGACCGCATCGGCAAAACCGTACTCGATCAGCCCGCCCTCGGCTGCGCCGAGCAGTTCGGCCAACGGGTCGCGCAGGGTGATGGTGGGAACGCGGGAAAAGAATTCGGGAAAGGCCATGCTGATCTCCTTGAGCCGGCAGTATGTACAGCCGGTGGGAGCAGGGCCTTGATGTCGATTATTTTTCCTTGGGCCACGCTGCCGCTTGCGGTGCTGTCCCGGGCTGCTAGGATGAAGGAACTGCCAGCCATTTTTGATTGATTGGAGTTCTCCCGGATGAATGTGTCAGGCCTGTCCTCCATCGCAAGCCTCTATGCTTCGTCGCTCAGCCGTGGCCAGGGATCTGCCGCGGCGTCGAATGGGGCGCGGGCCGGGAGCGAGACCGGCCAGCAGGGCTTGACGCCTGAGGAACTCAAGCAGGTCGCAGAGCTCAAGTCGCGTGATCGTGAAGTACGCCAGCATGAGCGGGCGCACATGGCGGCGGGGGGCGGCCTGATAACCTCGGGGGCAAGTTTTACGTATCAGCGAGGCCCGGATGGCGTGAGCTATGCGATCGGTGGCGAGGTGGGTATATCGACTTCGCCCGGGCGAACGCCGGAAGAAACCATTCAACGGGCCCGCCAGATCAAGGCGGCTGCGCTGGCGCCGACCGATCCGTCGGGACAGGACAGGGCGGTAGCGGCCCAGGCAGCGCAAATGGAGCAGGGTGCCCGGCTGGAGCAAGCGCAGGCTGCAAACGCGGCGCGTAAGGAAGCATCAGGTAGCCTTCCGGAGGCTTTGGCACGGATGTACGGTGCCATCGAAGGCGGCAATGCCACCGGCTTCAGTGCCTACGCCTGATCGATAACCCGATTTGACTGATTTTCAACGGTTGACCGCAGCACCTGACGCCCACCGTGCGCGTCGGATCAGTCGCGCTGGATCAGTTCGATCTTGTAGCCGTCGGGGTCTTCAACGAAGGCGATGATCGTCTTGCCATGTTTCATCGGCCCGGCTTCGCGCACGACCTTGCCGCCGCGTTCCTTGATCGCTGCGCAAGCAGCTGCCGCGTCGGGCACCGCCAAGGCGACGTGGCCATAGCCGTTGCCCAGTTCATAGCTCGGTGTGTCCCAGTTGTGAGTCAGTTCGAGGACAGCTTCGCTGGCTTCGTCGCCGTAACCGACAAAGGCCAGCGTGAAGCGGCCTTCCGGGTAGTCAGTGCGGCGCAGAAGCTGCATGCCGAGGATCTCAGTGTAGAAGATGATGGATCGCTCGAGATCGCCGACACGGATCATGGTGTGCAAAATTCGCATGTGCTGTTTCTTTCGATTGTTGCTCGCTTGGGTGAGCTTTGGAAAAAGGCTGGAGTCTCTCGATTAACGCGGCGCAAATCGATGCTCCGCCTACGCACTATTCGGTGCTGTTTGCCTTATTGAAAAACAAGGGGGCTCAATCATCTCCCATATGGCCCCAATCGGTACACAGGGCACCAACTCGGTAAATAGCCAAAAATCATCAAAGTTGCTTTGCAGATTCATTGTTTGGCAAGTGTGCACAAAATTGTGCGTCGGGTTTTTTTACAGAGCCCAATGCCTGCCCGTGTGCCCGTGTTGGTTCAATGGCGCCGAGTTTGCTCCGAACGCTATATTTGTGAAGGAGTTACATTTCTTTACACCTGCGTGATGCCGTATGGATCAAATCTTGCATCCTGCTCCGAGCTATTTGAACTCGCTGCCCCAGATTTCTTGGGTGGCGGCACATCAGACCTATAACGGAGGCAATTTATGGCTGTCACGCGCTATTCGACCAACGTCACCCTTTGTGAAGATACGAGTCAGAATTTCGAGCTTTATGACCTGCTTCGCCAAGCCGATCCCAACTACGCTGCAACTGACCCCGCCAGGGTGAGCCTGTACGTTTTCGACGGCACCAAGTACGTCGAAACAACCACTGGCTACTTCACGGCAGTGGATAAAGACACCTTTACGGTCGACGTGACGCAGTTGCCAAATTTCAATGGTGTTCTGAAGGTTCGTGTTCTCGGGACTGACAGCAGCGGCGCCTCCTTCATTCTTGATCTCAACATCAATGTCACCCCGGTGAACGATGCGCCTTCTGGAGCCGACGACAGCGTCGCGCTGGCCAATGGCAGCACCTATGTTTTCGGGGTGGGTGATTTTGGTTTCACCGATAGCGTTGAGGGCGATGCCCTTAAGTCGGTTGTCATTACGACTACCCCCGCCAGCGGCCAGTTGAATCTCAACGGCACTGCCGTTGCGGCAGGCCAGGAAATTCTCGCCGCAGACATCGCCGCAGGAAACCTTACCTACGTGGCCCCGGTCAATTCCGGCGGCGCCATCAATTTCGATTTTCAGGTGCGTGACACCGGCGGTACGGATGGTTGCGGAGGAAACGACCTCGACCTGACGCCAAACACGATTACCTTCGTTGTGCCAGCTCCTCTCCCGGCCACCCTCGGAGACCGTGTGTGGGAAGACAAGAACGCCAACGGAGTTCAGGACGCTGGTGAAGCGGGCATCCAGGGCGTCACGGTCCAGCTCAAGGACGCCAGCGGTACCGTCGTCAAGACCACCACCACTGACGTCAACGGCAACTACGGCTTTGAAGTGGCACCGGGCACCTACAGCGTCGCCATCGTCACCCCGGGCGGCTACGTCGTTACCGGTCAGGACCTGGGTGGCAACGAAGGCACCGACAGCGACATCAACGCCGCCGGCCAAACCGCCCCGGTCACCCTGGCCGCCGGTCAGAACAACCCGAACGTTGATGCCGGCCTCTACAAGCTCGCCGAACTCGGCGACCGCGTCTGGCTCGACACCAACGGCAACGGCCAGCAAGACGGCGGCGAAGCCGGCGTCCAAGGCGTCAAAGTCACCCTGCTCGATGCCAACGGCGCAGCCGTCGGCAGCCCGCTGCTGACCGACGTCAACGGCAACTACCTCTTCACCAACCTCAAGCCGGGCACCTACAGCGTCCAGTTCGACAAAGCCACGCTGCCGGCCGGTTACAGCTTCACCACCCGTGACAGCGGCGCTGACGCCACCGACTCCGACGCCAACACGGCCGACGGCAAGACCATCCAGACCCAGCTTGACTCCGGCGAATCGGACAAGACCTGGGACGCTGGCATTGTTGCCAACCCGGGCGCCATCACCGGCACCGTGCGTCAGGACAACGACAACAACGACACCGGGGACACCCCGATTGCCGGCGTGACCGTCGTTCTCAAGGACAGCGCCGGCAACGTGGTCGGCACCACCACCACCGACGCCAACGGCAACTACGCCTTCAACAACCTGCCGGCTGGCAGCTACACGGTGATGGAAACCAACAAGCCGGGCTACCTTGACGTCAATGACATTGACGGCGGCAACCCGAACAGCATTGCGGTCACCCTGAATCCGGGCCAGACCAGCACCGGCAACGACTTTGTTGACGAACTCCCGGCCACCCTCGGTGACCGCGTGTGGGAAGACAAGAACGCCAACGGTGTTCAGGACGCTGGCGAATCCGGCATCCAGGGCGTCACGGTCAAACTTCTTGATTCGAATGGTGCTGTGCTCAACTCCATGACCACCGATGCCAACGGTAACTATCTGTTCAGCAATCTGTCGCCGGGCAACTACGCGGTGCAGATCATGGCGCCGACGGGTTACACCATTACCGGTAAGGATCTGGGTGGCAACGATGCCACTGACAGCGATATCGATCCGACAACGGGCAAGACCATCGTTACCACGCTCAGCGCCGGTGAAAACGATCTTTCGTGGGACGCTGGCCTTTACAAGAAGGCTTCGCTGGGCGATCGCGTCTGGCTCGATGCCAACAAGAACGGCGTCCAGGATAGCGGCGAGGCTGGTGTTGCCGGCGTTGCCGTCAATCTGCTGAATGCCGCTGGTGCTGTCGTTGCGACTTCGACCACGAATGCCAGCGGCAACTACCTGTTCCAGAACTTGATGCCGGGTAGCTACGCTGTTCAAGTGGTGGCGCCAAATGGTTATGTCATCACCGGCAAGGATCTGGGTGGCAACGACGCGACAGACAGTGATGTTGATGCCGCCACGGGCAAGACCGTTGTTACCACGCTGGAATCGGGTGAAAACGATCTTTCATGGGATGCTGGCCTGTATCAGAATCCGGCCTCGATTGGTGATCGTGTCTGGCTGGACAAGAATGCCAATGGTGTTCAGGATGCCGGCGAAACGGGTATCGCCGGAGTTGCTGTCAAGCTGCTTAACTCTGCGGGTGCAGTTGTCGGCTCAGCTACCACCGATGCCAACGGCAACTACCTGTTCAGCAATCTGACCCCGGGTGATTACGCGGTGCAGATCGTGGCGCCGACGGGTTACACCATTACCGGCAAGGATCTGGGCGGTAACGATGCTACCGACAGTGATGTCGACGCCGCTACTGGCAAGACCGTACTCACCACGCTCACAGCGGGTGAGAGTGACCTCAGCTGGGATGCAGGTCTGTATCAGAAGGCCTCCATCGGCGACAAGGTGTGGAGCGACTGCGATGCCGATGGCGTACAGGATGCGACGGAAGCTGGTGTTGGTGGCGTGGTCGTCAAACTGCTCAATGCTGCCGGTACGGTAGTGGCTTCGACAACGACGGATGCCAACGGCAACTATTTGTTCAAGGATCTGGTGCCGGGTGACTACGCCATTCAGGTGGTTGCGCCGACTGGAACGACCTTGACGACCAAGGATCAGGGCGGCAACGACGCACTGGATTCCGATGTCGATACCGTCACGGGCAAATCTGCGCTGACTACGCTTGTGTCGGGCGAGAACGACATGTCCTGGGATGCCGGTTTGCGTGGCGCTCGGGTCACGGCGTCCTTCGACTTCAACGGCAATTCGGCATCGGATGGCACGGATGGCAATATCCGCAGCTATACCAATAACGGCATTTCGGTAAATGCCAGCGCCTTTAGTCGTGACAAGACTTCGGGTGCGTGGTCCGCAGCATGGCTTGGGACTTACGGCGGCGGCCTCGGGGTGACCAATAGCAGCGAAGGCAGTGGTACCGCCAACAACGTGCATACCATCGACAACGACGGCAGGGTCGATTACGTCCTGTTCGAGTTCTCGAAAGTGGTTACGGTCGACAAGGCTTACCTCGGTTATGTCATTGGCGACAGCGACATGAAGATCTGGATTGGCAACTCAGCCAACGCCTTTACGAGTCATGTCACGCTCAGTGATGCCGTCCTTAGCAGCATGGGCTTCACTGAAGTCAATAGCACCACTTCCTCCTCCGCTCGCTGGGCCGATCTGAATGCCGGCAACATTGAAGGCAATATGCTGATTGTTTCGGCAGCGACTACGGATTCCAACGATTACTTCAAGCTCCAGAATTTGGTGGTGTCTGCAACAACCTGTGTTTCCACGGCGCCGGTGACGGCCAGCATTGGCGACCGCGTATGGGAAGACATGAATGCCAATGGCGTGCAGGATGCTGGCGAAGCTGGCATTGCCGGCGTGACCGTCAAGCTGCTGAACTCTTCCGGTGCGGTTGTTGCCACCACGACGACCAATGCGAGCGGCAACTATTTGTTCAACAACGTGACGCCGGGAGATTTCAAGGTTCAGGTGGTCAAACCGACGGGTTACTACACGACGGGCAAGGATCTCGGAGGCAATGACGCAACCGACTCTGATGTCGATTCGACGGGCACCACGGTTCTGACAACCCTGACTGCCGGCGAGAATGACCTGAGCTGGGATGCTGGGCTCTATCGCAAAGCCAGTATAGGTGATCGTGTCTGGGAAGATGTTAACCACAACAACTTGCAGGACGCCGGTGAGGCCGGAATCGCAAACGTCACTGTCAAGCTGCAGAATGCAGCCGGCACGACGATTGCAACTACGACCACCAACACCTCCGGCAACTATAGTTTCGTCAATCTGGATCCGGGCAGCTACCGCGTAGTCTTCGACAAGAGCGCGACGATCTACAAGGGCATCGATATGTCGAACTGGTCCTGGTCCAGCAAGGATATCGGTACCAACGATAGTATTGATGCTGATGCCTACAGCACAAGCGATGTGGCAACCACGGCCTACACCACCTTGGTTTCCGGTGAGGCAGACATGACGTGGGATGCCGGTATCACCCCGATCGTGCTTGATCTTGACGGGAATGGTATTCAGACCATCGCTCGCGAAGACTCCTCTGGCAAGTTTGATCTGCTGGGTACAGGGCATGGTATTGATAGCGGCTGGATCTCGGCTGGCGACGCGTTCCTGGCGTTCGATGCCAATCGCGATGGCAAAGTGAACAACCTGTCCGAGCTGTTTGGTGGCGTGGCAAAGGGCGATGGTTTTGCCAAGCTGGCAGATTTTGACAGCAACAATGATGGCCTGATTGATGCACTTGACGCCCGCTTCTCGGAGTTGCAGGTGTGGCAGGACATCAATGGAAACCACCAGACCGATGCGGGCGAGTTGCGCAGCCTTGCAGAAGCGGGTGTGCTCAGCTTGCGCACGGACTTCGTTGAACTGCCGGCAATCGATGCGCAGGGCAATCTCCATCTCGAACGCAGTAGCGCTCAGTTGGTCGGTGGCGCTTCGATCGACATGGCCGATGTGTATTTCAACGTTTCCCGCGCCGATGCCGAGGCCGCAGGTATCGAATTGCCAAGTCTCTCAGCCCTGCTTGGTGACGATACAACGCTCGACATGCTGCTTGGCGCGAACACGGGCTCGCCGGCGGTCGCTGCCGGAGGTTCGGCGGCGGTTGATGGTTCGATGGCGACTTTGAGCCAGATGGTAAGTCTGTATGACCAGCAACAGCACGACTTGATAGCAGCGTAAGTTCGGTGGCACTGCCGGTCTCCGGCGGTGCCAGCCGGAGTCCTTGGATCAGTTCTTTGAAGTTTTTTTGGTAGGAGAAATCAATGAAAATGCAACGTTTTTTCAGGTCGACCGCAGCAGCCGTCATGGTTGCCGGCCTTTTTGCAACCTCGGCAGCCCAAGCCGACGATCTGGTGATGCAGCAGGACATCAACTCACTCTCGTTTTTAGTTGACGTCAACGGGCAGAACAAAAGCGTGATCGCCGGAATTTTTAACGTCTCGAACCAGACCACCGGCAAGAGCTTCGAGGCATTCTGCTATGAACTGCTGCAGGACGTCAGTGGCAGCGTGCTGACCATTCCCGGTCTTCCGTTTGCCCAGAGTGCAGCTGCTAGCTCGGTGCAAAAATTGTTCAACCAGAGTTTTTCCGGTTTGGACATGAATAACTATTCGCAACTTGCCGGCTTCCAGATCGCGCTGTGGGAAGCTACCGATGACATCAGTCTTTCGACCGGAAACTATAGTGGCTGGGTTGGTGACCCAGCTGTAGATGGCGTTGCGGCGCTAGCCTTTGCCACGAATTATCTGAATCTATTGGACGCCGATGCGAAAGAAACCGGAAGCTACAACCTGACGGTCTGGACGAACCCCAACAGCCAGGACGTCGTTCAGGCAACTCAGGGCAACAATGTTCCTGAGCCATCTACCTCGTTGTTGGCAGCGCTTGGCCTGGCCGGGTTGGCGCTGGCTCGTCGCCGCAAGGTATAAAACAATGGCGCCGAAATGGCGCCGCTTTTCCTTGGCCATTTGGCCGACTGGAGAATTGGGGCCTCGGCCCCAATTTTTACGTTCAGGCTTCTTCGTGGCTTGAAATGAAATTGGCCTCAGGTATTGCAAGTAGGCCAGCCCAGCGAATTTATCGCCGGTGATATTCTTGTCGTGTGTTGTTTGTGGGCTGATCTTTCGGTGAGGTTGATGATGTATTCGGGGTGGCGTATTCGCGGCGCGTTTCTAGTGTCAAGTTTTTGCATCTGGGTGTTTCCAGCTCATGCCATACCAGTGGCCAGCCAGACCGACTCCCCAACTACCTTTGCCGGGACGGCAGGTCTGCAGTCGAAGTTGCAAGAAGGCCAGGAGGCGCTGGGGGCCGGGCAACTCGACAGGGCCGAAAAAGCCTTTCTCGAAGTGAATAGAATCAACCCCAAATCCGCCGAAGCGTTGCTGGGTCTGGCCGCGATTTCGCAGGCGCAGGGCAAGGCTGAGCGCGCCCGGGACTGGATGTCCAGTGCCGTTGCAGCAGCGCCTGGGCGCCCAGAGCTCCTGCAGGCACAGGCTCGCCTGTTTGCAGATCAGGGAAATCCGGCTGCTGCGGTCGACAGCTATCGACGGGCAATTCTGACCAATCCGGACAATCCGCAATTTCGCCTCGATCTGGCGAGCATTTACCTCGACCTTCTCAAAAAGCCGGATGAGGCTGTTTCGGTTCTCCGCGACTTGGTAAAGCGGCAACCCGGCTTGGCGGCGGCGCATCTGAATCTCGGCCTGGCTGCCTCAGTTGCCGGACGCCACGAGGAATCCGTTCGCGCACTTACCGAGGCTACCCGTCTGGATAGCTCGAATCCCTTTGCTTTTCATAGTTTAGGGCTCGCATTGCTAAAACAGGGCAATGCGGCAAGCGCTCTGGTCGCATTTGACAAGGCGCTGGCCCAGCGCGCAGTTTTTCCCGGTGCGCTCATTGGGCGTGCCGACGCGCTGGCGATGTTGGGCAAAATCGACAACGCGCTTGATGCCTATCGGCAAGCCGCGCTTCAGGCACCACGCAGCGCCACCCCACACGCCATGCGAGCTCAGTTGCTCATGCGGGAGAAGCGCTTCGACGATGCGGAGGCAGCCTATCGCGATGCGTTGGCGGCCGATTCGAGCCATGCCGGCGTGATGAATAATCTGGCGTACCTGTTGGTAGGCCGAAAGATCAAGCTGGAGGAGGCGCTCAGTCTGGCGCAACGCGCTGTCTCGGTTGATTCGAGCAAGGCCCCATTTCTGGATACCCTGGGCATGGTGCAGATGGCGCGAGGCGATGCCTCCTCTGCCAGCAAGTCCTTTGAGCGCGCACTGGCACTCAAGCCGGCCGATGTAACTTACCGTGAGCACCTTGCGCAGGCGCAGGCAGCCCCCAACAATGCCTCAAAACCGGCCGCTCCTGCTGCGGCGGCTTCAGCGCCTGGGGCTGTGGCAGCTGCACCAACGGCAATGGCGCCAGTGCCCAATGTGGTCGTCCAGAAACCGGTTTCTGCGCAGCCCGCGCCGGCGAGCATGCCGGTCGCCGCGCCAGTGTCCGCTTCGGCTCAGGTCAAGCCGCCGCTGGAAGAGCCCGCCAAAGTGATCGGCCCGCTGCTCGAAGCGTGGCGTCAAGCGTGGGAGACCAAGGACGTCACGCGTTACCTGTCCTTCTATAGCAAGAGCTTCGAACCAGCAGCCAAGAAATCCATGGCTGCCTGGGAGGCTGATCGCCGAGCCAAACTTGAAAAGAAGGGCGAAATCCAGGTACGCGTTCTAAACCCGTTTTTCGCAATTTCAGGAAACGTGGCGACGGTGGTTTTCGATCAGGAGTACAAATCGTCCAACTACAGCGACACCGCCGGGAAGCGGCTTGAGTGGGTCAAGGAAGGCACCGAATGGCGGATTCGCCGAGAAGGCCCGCGTTAGCGGCCTGCTTCTTGGACTGCCGAACTAAAGATAGCGCAGGATTTGCGCCTGTGGCCAGGGGCAGACAGCAGCGATAACCGTCGCTATCGCGAGGATGAGTAACAACGCCACAGGTGCAAAGGCAAGGGGGATGGTTCGGCTGTTTGCGAAGCAGACCACTTAGGGGGCTGAGACTGATTTCGCAGGCATTGGTTGCCGAACGGTTTCGCTCACGATTTTCCACTCCCCGTTAATCCGGGCCCAATTGATCTGTTTGAGCACCGTATCGCTAAAGTTCTCCGCCTTGTAGTGTTGAACAAAGCGGCTAGACACGCGGTTGTCATCGGTAGCATCCGCTTTAAGCGACTCAATGCGAATCGATGGTGAGATGGCCTGGCTTATTCGCCGCTGGCGTTCTGCTTCCCACTCAGTAGTCGAACGGCGATCGGCGGGCTGGTAATCGGCAGTGTAGAAGCTGCGGTAGGTCTCGTACTTCTTGTCTGCCCAGGCTGCCGCCCACTGGGCAAGGCGTGCCTCAACCTCGGCTAACGGCGTTGGGGAAGGCGGCGTGGCATTGACGCTGCCATCACCTGCCGGGGTGCGGGCGAAAAGTACGCTGGCCGGCTCCGCTGGCTCGCTACGAAGCAGTTCCGGAGCGATCGGCGCCGCACGGTAGCGCGTCTGCAGTGCTTCGCGCAATTCGCCGGCCATGCTGAGAAGCCGGGCTTGTATGACGGTTTGTCTGGCCCTGGTTTCAACCAGATTGCGCTGCGCCTCAAAGAGGTCATCCTGAGAGATGGAAACATCGTTCAGGGAGCGGCGGCCGGCTTCAAAGTGCAGCTCGTAGGCCGCTGCGACGCGTTGGGCGGAGCGCACTCGCTGCTCAAGCAGGCTGTCGATTCTGGCCATTTCTTCCAGTTGACCGTGGATGTCGGTCACTTCCCGTGAAAGATCGTTGCTCAGTTGGTCGGCGTCGGCCTGAGCCGCTTTATAGCGCTCAATGGTTTCGTTATGTCGGGCTAGGTTTCTTCCGCCGAGCGGGATGTCGAGATTGACCCTGAGCAGATTGCCATGATCGCTATCGGTCACTGGCACTGGGTTGGTGTTGTTGTTCAGCCGCTTGGTAACCTCCAGGTCGACGCTGGGCATGAAACTGCCACGGGCTGCACCAACGTCCGCCTGACGTGCCGAGACGCGTTGCAGCGCGGCGCGCAGGCGAGGGTTTCGTTCGTGCAGGCGTTCGATCAGCTGGCTGGCGCTGACATCAGTTGAGGAGAGGGCAATGGCTGGAAGCACCAGATTCTCGGGTGGAACGCCAGTAAGCAGTCGGTAGCGATACTCTGCCGTCGCCAGTTGGGTGCGTAGCTGGCCCAGCAGTGTGCGACTCTGGATCAGCCGGACGCTCACCTGATCAAGCTCGGCCGGGGGAATGCGCCCGGCGTCGACACGGCTGACGACCAGTTGCTTGAGCCGTTCCTGGCGCGTAATGGTGTCGTCCAGACTGTTGATCGTTTGACGCAGTCGCACGACATCTGCGTAGCTTTCGGTAATCTCGGCGGCTACGCGTTCAAGCACTTCGTCGAGATCGGTTTCGGCGGCATCCCGGCTCAGTTTGATCGAGCGTAGCCGATAGAAGTCGGCGCCGCCGTTAAACAGGTTCCAGCGCAGTGTCGCGTCGCTGCGCCGTACCGTGCGGTCGAAAGGGACGCCCTGTGTTTCATCTCGAGACCTGCTGTTGCGATACCCCAAACTGGCGGTCGGCAGATAGTCGGAGCGGACTTGGGAAACCTGCGATTCAGCGGCATTGAGCAGGGCTTGCGCCGAACGAACGCTGGGTTGTTGCAGCAATACGCGTTCGACCACGACTGGCAGCGCCTCGGCGCTCGCGAGGGCAGGCAAACCGAGCGCAGCGACCAGGCCGCTCAGAAGTGTGGCCTTGAAGAGCCTGGGAAGGTGTTGGTTCATCGTTCGCGCAGCGATTTGTCCAAAGTCTTGACGACGGGTTTCAACAGGTACTCCATCATTGTCCGCTTGCCAGTCATGATGCTCGCATCGGCACCCATGCCTGGCGATATGGTGAGGCGCTCCTCGGACAGGCCAACAAAATTGCGCTCAGCCTCGAGAAATACTTCGAAATACGTATCCTTGCGCTCCGGGTCGAAGATGGCGTCGGCACCAACCCGTACCACCTTGCCTGGTATCGAACCGAATATGGAAGAGTCGTAGGCGCTGATCCTGATTTTTGCCTCCTGACCGATCTTGATGAAGGCAATGTCGGTCGGCTTCACTCGGCTGCCAATGAGCAGCTTGTCTTCGGCCGGAACGATCTCCATAATCGTTTCGCCCGCCTTGACCACACCGCCCACCGTGTTGAGGAGCAAACGATTGACCGTGCCATCCATCGGGGCGCGCAGTTCACGGCGCGCAACCTTGTCGTTGCGACTGGTCAGTTGCTGATTGACCGTGGCAGCCCGCAACTCGACCTCGCTCTTCTCCTTGCTGGTCTCGGTTGCGAAGCGGGACTTGGTTTCGAGCAGTCGTGCCTGGGCTTCCTGGACGGCGGACTGAATCCGGCTAATGGCGATGCGTGTCGTTTCCTGCTCACCCTTCTGGGCGGTATAGCGCTGTTGCGCGGTCAGGAGATCGGCTCGGGCACCGGCGCCAGCGGTAGCCAGCTTTTCCTCGATGGCCAGCGCTTCGCGGGCCGGGCCGATGGCATCGTTCAGTGCCTGGTGGCGGGCTCTGGCTTCGGCCAGCTCTTGCTGGCGCTGGGCGAGCTGCTGGTTTAGCGTTGCCAGCGTATTCTGACGCTCCAGTCGCCGGGTTTGCCACAGCCTTCGCTGCTCATTCACCAGTTCGGGTGCGCTTGCCTCAAGCTCAGGCGGAAATTCCGGCGTCTGGTTCTGCGCTTCGGCCTGCAAGCGAATGAGTGACGCCTGGGCGCCCCAATAGGTCTGCTGGCTTTCGCCTTGTTCCGAATTGAACTGAAGATTCTGTACTGTTGCCAGCAAATCGCCCTTTTTGACCTGCGAGCCTTCGCGAGCTGAAACGCTCTGGAGAATGCCGCCCTCCATGCTCTGAATTTGCTGGATGCGGCTTGAAGGAACGACAGAACCGATCGCATTGACCGAGATGTCCAGCTTGGCAAAGCTCATCCAGCCAATCAGCAGCACGAAAAACAGTGCGGTCGTACCCACCAGATACTGCACGGCCCGGCGTGGCCCGCGATCGTAATCGTGGTGTGAGGAAAGCGGTTCAAGCCGCGTTGGCGTTTGTTTCATGCTGATGCCTCCGGTTGCGCGGCTTGTGACCGGTTGCCACCCTGCAGGGTACGCAGCACCTCATTGCGTGGCCCATCGAGCACCACACGGCCTTGTTCGAGGACGATCAGTCGATCCACCAGCGGTAGCATGGCCATGCGGTGGGTGACGAGCAGGATGGTCCTGTCCTTGATCGAGCGGAGGTTTTCGATCAGCTTTTGCTCGGTGCCGGGATCCATCATGCTGGTAGGTTCATCGAGCAGCAGCATCTGCGGCTGCTGGGCCAGTGCCCGGGCGATGACAACGGCCTGGCGCTGGCCGCCGGAGAGCCTGCTGCCACCTTCGCCAACCTGTGTACCCAAGCCCTGCGGCAACTGGGCCAGCGTGTCCTCAAGGCAGGCCAGGCGGATGGCCTCGAGAAGTTGCTGATCGTCAACCTGCGTTCCGCCGAGCAGGATATTTTCCCGAATGTCGCCGTGAAACAAGGTGATGTCCTGTGGCACGTAGCCAATCTGCCGCCGCAGGCTCTGCGGCTCGATCTGATTGGCGGCGATGCCATCCACCAGAACGTTGCCTTGTTCCGGGCCGTAGAGGTTCAGAATCAGCCGGAAAAGCGTGCTCTTGCCGGAACCGATGCGGCCGATGAAGCCGACTCTCTCGTCTGGCCGGATGCTCAGGTTGAGCCCTTTGAGCAGCGGCGCGGAGTTCGGGTAGGCGAAATGCACATCGCGAAAATCGATTCGACCCTGAAGCTGGGGCAGGTGGAGACTGTCTGCCGGTTCGTCAATCGCGGATTCCATGACCTTGTCGAGCGCTTCAAGCGCCTGCTTGGTCTGCTCGTAGCGGACGATCAGCGAGGCGATCTGGGTGGCTGGGGCGATAGCGCGACCGGCCAGCATGGTGACGGCAATCAACTGGCCCATGGTGATCGTGCTGTCGGCGATCAGCATGGCGCCGAACATGACGAGCAGGATGGACGACAGGCTGGTCATCAACAGCGAAAACTGGGTGCCAAAAGCCGACCACTCACGCAGATGCACGGAGCTCTCGGATATTTTTACCGTGAGCATTTCCCATTGCCGACGGGCCCAGGCTTCGGCGCCTATCGACTTGATGGTGTCGATGCCGTTCATGACCTCGAACAGGTGGGCAGTACGCTGGGCAGACTCTTTCATGTTGCCACTCAGAATCCGCGAGAGCGGGCGCCGGATCAGCATCGACACGGCGATCGTCAGCGGGATCAGAATCAAGGGGACGAGGACCAGCCAGTTTCCGATCAAGGCGATGATGACCAGGAAGAACAGCATGAACGGAACATCGCCGAGCAGCGTCAGCGTTGATGAAGTGACGAAGTCGCGTACCGACTCGAAGTCGCGGACGATATTGGCCAGCACGCCGCCGGAAGCCGGCCGCGAGGCCGCACGCAGGCGCAGGGTGTGGGCAAAAATGTGCGACGAAATCGAAATGTCGGCCTTGCGCGCTGCTGATTCCAGCAAGTAGCTGCGCAGCATCTTGATGACGATGTCGAAGAGAGCGACCACGATCACGGCCGAGGTCAGCACCCAGAGACTGTCGAGCGCGTTGTTGGGGACGACGCGGTCATAGACCGACATGGTGTAGAAGGGGATGACCGCTGCGAAGACGTTGACCAGCACGGTGGCAAGCAAGGCCCAGCCATAGATCGATTTGTTCATGAGCAGCGTGTCCCAGAACCAGCGACGTGGGCGCTTCAGGTGGTAGAGCAGGCTGCGGGTGTCGAAAAACACCATCGGTCGGGTGAAATAGGCGGTACCGTCAAAGTCGCGCCGAATTTCGGCAAGCGACATTTTCTTGCTGCCCTTTATGCCGGCGAGCACACATTCGAATTGCTCGCCGCTGCGGCTCAGGATGACCAGCGACTGGCCACCGGGTGATGTGAGCAGAACGGGGAGTTCGGAGTTCTTGAAGTCGCGCAGGCCGCTTTCCGAACGGGTCAGGGCAAGTCCGGCACGGGCGGCGCACTCGTGGATGTGCGCTTCGCTGATGCGGTCGTCGACGATGGGTGTATCGGCCAGTAACTGAACGCGATCTGCCCGCTTGCCGAAGAAGTGGGCGAGGAAAATCAGTTGGTCTATGAATCCGGTTGCCGGAATTGTCTCGATGTTGGCTGGTGAAGATTCAGACATGGGCAAATGGCGTTTCCGGAAGATGGGCAGGAGGCAGTGTTCAGTAGTGTTCACTGGACAGAGAATGATGCTGGCACACCGAGCGAAAAACGATGGATAACTAATTCACGACGGGTGCAAAAATGACTGTCGACAGACTGTCGATTGGCATAATTTTACGGGATAAAGCAGCGCGCGTTCGAAGGGATGTCAGAGCCGAGGCAGGTTGGGGGCAAGTTGCCGCAGTTCGAGGCGGAGTTGGCGCCAGTCAGGGCAAAGTTTCTCGACCTCTGCCCAGAAACGCGGGCTGTGGTTCATCTCACGGAGATGGGCGAGTTCGTGGCAGACGACGTAATCGACGATAGCCAGCGGCATGAGAACGAGCCGCCAGTTGAGCGCTATGCCGCCGCGGTGGCTGCAACTGCCCCAGCGTGTGCGCGCCGATGACAGGCGTAGCGGCGGGGTGGCGACGCCGATCAAAGGGGCGTGGACAGCCAGGCGTTCGGTGAAGACGGTGCGGGCTTTCTCGCGCAGGGCTTTTTCGAGCAGTTCGCTGGCGGGGTGCGTGCCGTCAGGGCGCAGGTAAAGCGTGCCGGGGCCAAACTGCCAGCGGTTACGGCCAACATCGGTGAATGCCACGGTCAACGGCTCGCCAAGTATGGAAAGCACGGTACCGTTGGTGATCGCCAGCTTGACTTGGGCCGGGCGATCGCGCCAGGCGGCCAGCTTGTCGAGCACCCACTGGCCGTGCTCATGGATCAGTGTTTCGATGTCGCCGATCCTTGCCCGCGTTGGCGCCCCGACGCGCAGGCCGCGGTGGTCGACGGTCAGGCCGATGGTCCGGCGCTGGCTGCGCCGCAGCTGGTAGGCGACCGGCAGGCCGCCAATAACGATGCTGCGCGCCGGCTCAGGTGGCGTTATGGGAGGCATCCGCGTAGCGATGCGGGGAAATGCGGTGCATCTCGTCTTCGATCCACGCCTCGGCGCGCTGGTTTACTTCGGCCTCGGTCATACCGGTGGCGTCGAAAGCGGGGCCGATGCTCATCGTGACAGTGCCCGGTGTTTTGAGGAAAGCCTGGCGCGGCCACAGTTCGCCGGCATCATGGGCGAGCGGTACGACCTTGCAGCCGACGTGGGTGGCGAGGTAGGCTCCGCCCGGCTTAAAGCGCTTTTTCTGGCCCGGTGCGACGCGTGTGCCTTCCGGGAAGAGGATGACGTAGAAGCCCTGCTGCAGGCGTTCGCGCCCTTGGGTGACGACTTGGTCGAGGGCATCCTTGCCGGCGGTCCTGTCGATCGAAATCATCTTCATGGCGGCCAGACCCCAGCCGATTAACGGCACGCGCAGCAACTCTTTCTTGAGCACGAAAACGCAGTAGGCACCTGCTGGCACAAGATCCTGAATGGTCATCGTTTCCCACGCCGACTGGTGCTTGGCAAGAATGACGCAAGGCTCCTTCGGCATGTTTTCGAGGCCGATGACTTTGGGGCGGATGCCGAGGATGTTCTCGACGCCAAACTGGATGCCCAGGCGCCACAGTTTCCCGAAACGGTAACCCCACAGGCCGCGCAGGGCGAGGGCAGCGATGACGACGAGGGGGGCGGTGAGGACGGACCAGACCAGGGCCCAGACCATGAACAGCGAGGAGCGCACGGCCTTCATGCCTTTTTTTCCTTGAGGATGGCGTCCACCGCAGCTGACAGATCGCGGAACTCAAGTGTGCCCTCCGGGAGACCCCCTTCGGACTTGGTCTTTTCGCCCTTGCCGGTCATGACCAGCATCGGCTGGCATCCGTAGACGGCGCAAGCCTGCAGGTCGCGCAGCGAATCGCCAATCGCCGGCACGCCCTTGAGGTCGATGTTCAGCGTTTCGGATATGCGCTTGAACATGCCCGGTTTTGGTTTGCGGCAATCGCACTCCGAGTCGGCGGTGTGCGGACAGTAGAAAATGGCGTCGATCCGTCCGCCGAGCAAAACCGCAGCCTTGTGCATCTTGGTGTGGATGTGGTTCAGCGTTTCCATGTCGAACAGATCGCGGCCGACCCCTGACTGGTTGGTCGCCACGACAACCTTGTAGCCACTCTGGGTCAGGCGGGCGATCGCTTCCAGGCTGCCCGGGATCGGCTTCCACTCGGCCGGGCTCTTGATGAACTGGGCTGAATCGAAGTTGATGACCCCGTCGCGGTCGAGAATGACGAGCTTGGCTGGCATGGCGTTCTTCCGGATATCAGGCGGAAAGCTTGGAAATGTCGGCGACCTTGTTCATCGCTACGTGCAGCTTGGCGAGCAGGCCGAGACGGTTGGCGCGCAGTGCGGCATCATCGGCATTCACCATCACGCCATCGAAAAAGGCGTCAACCGGAGCGCGCAGCGCCGCGAGGGCCTGCAGCGATTCGGTGTAGTCACCAGTAACGAAGGCAGCGTCGGCCTGCGGCACGACATCGACGAGCGCGTCGTGCAGGGCGATTTCGGGGGCTTCCTTGAGCAGGGTGTTATTGACCGTAGGCTCGACCGGGTTTTCGACCTTCTTCAGGATATTGCTGACCCGCTTGTTGGCGGCGGCCAGCGCGGCGGCTTCCGGTAGCGCGGCGAAGGCACGCACGGCGGCCAGGCGTTTGGGAATGTCACCGAGGCGTTGCGGCCGCTGGCTGACCACGGCATCGACTTCCTGTGCCGTGTAGCCCTGCTCGCGCAGGCTGCCAGCAAGGCGGTCATAGATGAAGTCGATAACCAAGCTTGGGGTGTCTTGATTTATAGTCATACCGAATAAAGCAACTGCTCCGCCGGAGAGTAGGCTGCCAGCCGCTTGCGGAGTCGGGGCAGAGGGGGCTGGCGATGATCCAAATACGGCCTTGCCAAACGGTAACATGGCAATATCGATTAATTCACCCAGCGAAAGATTGAGGTCGTTCTCTGTCAGCATGCGGATGGTGCCGAGTGCATGGCGACGCAGCGCGAACGGGTCGCGGTCGCCGGTCGGAATCTGGCCGATGCCGAACATGCCGACCAGCGTTTCAAGCTTGTCGGCCAGCGCGACGACCGTGCCGACTTGGCCGCGCGGCAGGCTGTCGCCGGCAAAGCGTGGCTTGTAGTGGTCTTCGATGGCATCGGCGATGTCGGCAGCCAGGCCGTCATGCTGGGCGTAGTAGCGGCCCATGATGCCCTGCAGTTCCGGGAATTCGCCGACCATGTCGGTCAGCAGGTCGGCCTTGGCGAGCACGGCGGCCTGTTCGGCGTGCAGCGCGAGGGCGTCACCACCCAACTGCTGACCGATGGCACGGGCAATCGCGGCAACGCGTTGCATGCGCTCGCCCTGAGTGCCCAGCTTGTTGTGATAAACGACCTTGGACAGACCGATGACGCGGCTTTCCAGTGACTTCTTGCGATCCTGGTCGAAGAAGAACTTGGCGTCGGCCAGGCGTGGGCGCACGACGCGCTCGTTGCCGCCGATCACCGCACTCGGGTCGGCCGGGCTGATGTTGCTGACGACGAGGAATTTGTTGGTCAGCTTGCCTGCATTTTCCACACTGTCGCCGAGCAGCGGGAAGTATTTCTGGTTGGCTTTCATCGTGAGAATCAGGCATTCCTGCGGGACGGCGAGGAATTCTTCCTCGAACTGGCCGATCAGCACGTTCGGGCGTTCGACCAGCGCGGTGACTTCGTCGAGCAGGGCTTCGTCGTCGATTGGCTTGCCACCAGCCTTGGCCGCTGCTGCATCGAGTTGCCGGACAATTTCTGCGCGGCGCTCGGCGAAAGAGGCGATGACGGAGCCGTCAGACGCCAGTTTGGCCGCGTACTCGTCGGCGTTGGCGAAGACGACAGGATCGACTGCAGCTTCAAAGCGGTGACCATGCGTTTCGCGACCGGAAGTCAGGCCGAGAATGGCGAGCGGCACGACGTCGCTACCGTGCAGGGCGACGAGGCCATGCGCCGGGCGAACGAAGTTGACGGTGTTCCAGCCGTCGGCCAGCTGGTAGGTCATGACCTTCGGAATCGGCAGCGCGGCGAGGGCGGCTTCGAGTGCCTTTTGCAGGCCTTCGGCCAGCGTGGCACCCTTGGCCAGGCTTTCGTAGAACAGTACGTCAGCCTTGCCGTCGTTTTCGCGGCGCAGTTTCTGCACGCAGGAAGCGTCGGCGCCCAGCGCAGCCAGCTTCTTGAGCAGGGCCGGGGTGGCGTTGCCGGTGGCGTCGAGGCCAACGGCGACCGGCATCAGCTTCTGGACGACCGGCTTGTCGGCGGCCACAGCAGCGACATCGGTGACGTGTGCGGCGAGGCGGCGCGGCGAGGCGTAGGCGGTGGTTGCTGCGGTCGACGCGGCCAAACCGGCATTTTTCAGCGAGGTAGCAAGCGTCTGGGCAAACACTTCACCCAGCTTCTTGAGCGCCTTGGGCGGCAGTTCTTCAACAAACAGTTCAACGAGCAGGTTTTTCGACGACATATCAGGCAGCTTTCTTTGCGTTCTGTTCTTCCAGCTTGGCCAGCACTTCGGCGGCCCATTCCTTCGGCGCCATCGGGAAGCCGAGGCGGGCGCGGGAATCGAGGTAGGCCTGGGCGACGGCGCGGGCCAGGTTGCGGATGCGGCCGATGTAGGCGGCGCGTTCGGTGACCGAGATAGCGCCACGGGCATCAAGCATGTTGAAGGTGTGGGCGGCTTTCAGGACTTGTTCGTAGGCCGGCAGGGCGAGCTGGTTGCCCATGAGGTGCACGGCGGTTTCTTCATGCTTGCCGAAGGCATGGAACAGGAAGTCGACGTTGCTGTGTTCGAAGTTGTAGGCCGATTGCTCGACTTCGTTCTGGTGATAGACGTCGCCGTAGGTCAGGCCTTCCGTCCAGGTCAGGTCGAAAACGTTCTCGACACCTTGCAGGTACATGGCCAGGCGTTCGATGCCGTAGGTGATTTCGCCGGTGATCGGCTTGCAGTCGATGCCGCCGACCTGCTGGAAGTAGGTGAATTGCGTCACTTCCATGCCGTTCATCCAGACTTCCCAGCCGAGACCCCAGGCGCCCAGCGTCGGGTTTTCCCAGTCGTCTTCAACGAAACGGACGTCGTTTTTCTTGAGGTCGAAACCGAGGGCTTCGAGCGAGCCGAGGTAGAGCTCTAGGATGTTGTCCGGCGCCGGCTTGAGCACGACCTGATACTGGTAGTAATGCTGCATCCGGTTCGGGTTTTCGCCGTAGCGGCCATCCTTTGGGCGACGCGATGGTTGCACGTAAGCGGCTTTCCATGGCTCGGGGCCGATGGCGCGCAGGAAGGTGGCGGTGTGGCTGGTGCCAGCGCCAACTTCCATGTCGTACGGCTGGAGGAGGGCGCAGCCCTTGTCGCTCCAGTATTGCTGCAGGCGCAGGATGATTTCCTGAAACGTCGGTTTTTTGGCGGTGCTCATCGGATGCAATCGGTGATGTTCTGAGACGTACGATTTTACTTGCTTTTGCCATGGATGGCGCGGAACGAAGCTGGCGGCATACTGTCTTCCGGGTGTCTGAATGGAAAACGGGAATGAAAATGGCGGAAACGATGCTTGCGCAGAAAACAACGCTGGCCGGAGGCTGTTTCTGGTGCCTGGAAGCTGCTTTCGAGCAACTGGATGGCGTTGTCTCGGTGCTGCCTGGCTACATGGGCGGCCACGATCCGCAGCCGAGCTACGAAGCTGTGTGTGGCGGTGACACGGGCCACGCCGAAGTCGTGCAGATCGAGTTCGACCCGGCGAAGATCGACTTCGAGACGCTGCTCACGGCCTTCTTCACGATCCACGATCCGACCACACTGAACCGTCAGGGGCACGATGCGGGTACACAATACCGTTCGGCCATTTTCTTCCACGATGCCGGCCAGCAAGCCATCGCCGCGGGCATGATCGCCCGCCTCAATGGCCAGGGAATCTGGGGTACGACCATCGTCACCGAGGTGACGCCGGCCACCACCTTTTTCGTGGCCGAGGAATACCACCATCGATATTTCCAGCGCAATCCCTACCAAGGCTATTGCGTTGCGGTGGTGGCGCCCAAGGCGCTCAAATTGCGCAAGGTATTCGCAGAGCGGATCAAGGCCGGCTAGGCGATTCCACGGTCAACCGGAAAAAAGGCCCAAATCGAAAACCTGATTTTCGGCCTTTTTCTGGCGGAGCTCCGGGCGCCGTTATCGGGGGATTGTGTTGCGGCAATGCAACACCGAATGCCGTTATGGCTGGGTGCCGCATTGACAATAACTATATAAATCAATACACTGGATTTAATGCTGCGGTGCAGCATCGGTTTCCGTGGCAATTCTCTAGTTTGGCTGCGGTATCCAGCGACCCCCATCTTGGGGCCTGGCCGGTGTCGTACCCCCTGTAACCGTTCGCTGTCGAAGATGCTTTTCGGCAGTGGCAACAGTGAAGGAGGTCGCATGTTGTCCTCAACAGTTTCCCCCGCGTCGATGCTGCGTTATTCCGAGCTCGCATCCAACGTGTTCCAGAAGTTCCTGATGCTCATTGGCGTGTTTTTCCTGCTCGCCCTGGTTGGCGTTCAAAGTGGCAATCCCACCATGCTTGGCGGCCTGAAGTCGCTGATACCGGCCAACGAAGCTGTCGTGCTTGACGACGAATTGGCGGTCGAGGAGATCGACCCCGCTGGCGAGAGCCTCAGTGCCCGCATGCGGGTTGCGATGGACTATGTCTCCCGCCGCTATCGCGTTGCGCCGGATGCGCTGGAGCCGATTTTCGCCACGGCTCAGGCGGCCGGTCGGCAACTGCATCTCGATCCGTTGCTCATTATCGCCGTCATCGGCATCGAGTCGCGCTTCAATCCGTTTTCCGAAAGCGTCGTTGGCGCCAAGGGGCTGATGCAGGTCATGCCGCGTTTCCATCAGGACAAGTTGCCTGAAGACGCCGATCAGGCAGCCTTCCTTGACCCGGTCATCAACGTTCAGGTCGGTGCCAAGGTGCTCAAGGAATCGATCCGCCGCAACGGCGGGCTGGAAAGCGGCCTGCAGCAATTTGCCGGGGCGATCGGTGATCCGGAGCGGCGCTACGCCACCAAGGTGCTGGCTGAAAAGCAGCGCCTCGAACAGGCCGTCCAGAAACCCAGGACGACCTGATTCTGCTTCAATCCGGGACGTTGATGAACTCGATCAACTCCCGGACGAAGCGCTCGCGCTGCCATTGGTGCGGCGAATGGTCCGTGCCTTCGTAGATGCGCAGCACGGCGTTCGGGATGTTGTCGGCGACGTACTGCGCTGTCGATGCATGGTAGAAATTGCTCTCGCCGCCATAAACCAATAGCGTCGGCAGGGGAATCCTGGCAAGCACGTCGCGATAGTCGGCGGCGGTCAGGCTCAACCAGCAGTTGATCAGCGGCTCCGGGTTCTGGGCCTGCAGCGCAGTGCGTGAGCGTTGCCAGCCGGTAGCGTTTTGCAGGTACTTTTCCTCGGCTCGCTTGTTGAGTCCGTGCGCCGTCAGTTTCAGCACGCCCTCGGCAAAATCCTCGCGCAGCCACGAAACCAGCTCATTGCTGCGGTCAACCGGAAAATCCCCGTAAATTCCGTGCTCCCAGTCATCAGCCGTCAGCAGCTTGGGTGACTGGTCAATCAGGCAAAGCTTGGCGAGGCCGTGCGTGCCGTGGTCGCGCAGATATTGCCAGAGCGTCAGCGCGCCCATCGAATGGCCGACGGCCGTGGCGTCGTGAAGGCCGTAATGGTCGATCAGGTTCCGGAGATCGCGCGCCATGCGCTCGACCGTCGCTGAACCGTCATGGGCCAGCGTATGGCCGCCATGACCGCGCGCGTCCCAGCGAAAGACGCGGTGATGGGCGTTCAGTTCGCCCAGGAAGGGGAACCATTCCTGGCTGCTGGAAGTCCAGCCATGGAGCAAAATCAGCGGCGATCCCTCGCCGGAAATCCGGACGTGGATCTTCTCGCCGTCGTCGGCCACGAAATGCGTCATCGGCACACTCTTTGAAATCGTCAGGCCGCCAGTATAATCGCCGCCATCAATACGCAGGAGTATGGAAATGTTCGACTGGAGAGACTACGGCAACGGCATCATCGCTTTCGACGCCGGCTACGTGCGCCCGATCCTGGCCGCCATCCACATGATTGTCGACGACGGCCGCGTCGCCTTCGTCGACACCGGTAGCAACGACTCGCTGCCCAACGTGTTGGAAGCACTGAACAAGGTCGGCCTGGGGCGGGAGGCTGTCGATTTTGTCATCCTGACCCACATCCACCTCGACCACGCCGGCGGTGCCGGTGCGCTGATGCGCGAATTCCCGAACGCCAAGCTGGTCGTGCACCCGCGCGGTTCGCGCCACATGGCCGAACCGTCCAAGCTGGTCGCCGGCGTCACCGCCGTTTACGGCAAGGACTACGTAGAGAACGTCTACGGCGACATCCTGCCCATCCCGGCCGAGCGCATCATCGACGCCCACGAAGGCCTGACCATCCAGCTCGGCGGCCGCGAACTGCTCATGATCGACACCCCGGGCCACGCCAAGCACCACATCTGCATCGTCGACCAGAAAGCCAAGGCCATCTTCACCGGCGACATGTTCGGGCTGTCCTACCGCGAATTCGACGTCGACGGCCGCCAGTTCATCCAGCCGACGACCAGCCCGACCCAGTTCGACCACGCTGACATGCGTGCCTCCATCGACCGCCTGATGAGCTACGGCCCACAAGCCATGTACCTAACGCACTACGCCCAAGTGCACGACGTCCCCGCCCGCGCTGCCGACCTCCATCGCCGCCTCGACGCCCACGTCGCCATCGCCGAAGCCCACGCCAACGACGGCGAAGCCCGCCTCGCCGCCATCAAGCAGGCGCTCACCGCCTACCTGCTCGCCGAACTCCGCGTCCACGGCTGCACCCTGCCCGACGCCACCATCCTCGACATCCTCGCCACCGACATCGAGCTCAACGCGCAGGGGCTCTCGTGGTGGCTGGATAGCCTCGGCTGATAGCGTTTGATCATTGACTGCGGGGCAAGCCTGCGGTCAACCAGAAAATTTGGCCAGAATTGAACTGTGGATGCTGATGGGTTTGCAAGCTCGGCGGCAGCGTTCGGCCACGACCAGCCAGCCCAATGCGGCAAATGACGGTAACGCAGCCGTATCGGACTATGCTTTCAAGAATTGCTGATGTGCGAAAGCGTGCCAATAATTGATCGTTGGATGGACCATTGTGCAAACGAGACACTCCGGATAGCGTTCATTTCGCCTCAAAATTGCATTCGGCGCGAAAGGAGAAAGCGTTTCAAATCGGGCAATTTTCCAGTTGACCGCAGCCATCCCCGTCCGCATGCCGCGGTAAAATGTCGGCTATGACTTCGCTGCGCTACGTCCATCTTCGCCTCCATTCCGAATACTCCGTCACCGATGGCATTGTGCGCATCGGCGATGCCATCAAGCGCGCGGCGGGGGACGGCATGCCGGCGATGGCGGTGACCGACCTCGGCAATCTGTTCGGGCTGGTC
Organism: Dechloromonas sp.; assembly: GCA_016790815.1. Taxonomy (GTDB): domain Bacteria; phylum Pseudomonadota; class Gammaproteobacteria; order Burkholderiales; family Rhodocyclaceae; genus Azonexus. Next base: position 1,289 of record JAEUOG010000028.1, on the reverse strand, counting down.
AAGTTCTATTCCGGGGCGCGCGGCAAGGGGATCAAGCCGATTGCCGGGGCGGATGTCTGGATCGCGAATCCGGAGTCACCGGACGATGCGTATCGCCTGCTGCTGCTGGCGCGCAACAACGCTGGTTACAAGCAGTTGTGCGAGTTGCTGAGCAAGGCTTATCTGGTCGAAGGCCGGCGTGACCGGGCGGAAATTCGCCGCGAATGGTTCGGTGAGGTGGGTTGCGACGGGCTGATCGCCTTGTCCGGGGCGCATCTGGGCGATGTCGGCGAAGCGCTCTTGAACGGCAATTTCGATCTGGCCGGCCAGCGGGCCAAGGCCTGGGAGGCGATTTTTCCCGGCGCGTTTTACCTGGAAGTGCAGCGCTACGGCCAGGCGCAGCAGGAGGCCATCGTTCAGCAGATGGCCGATCTGGCCGGAGAAACGGGCATTCCGCTGGTCGCGACACATCCGATCCAGTTTCTCAACCGCGACGATTTCCGCGCCCACGAAGCGCGCGTCTGCATCGCCGAAGGTTACGTGCTGGGCGATACGCGGCGGCCGAAGCTGTACACCGAGGAACAGTATTTCAAGACGCAGGCCGAGATGGCAGCGTTGTTCGCCGATCTGCCGGAGGCGCTGGAAAACACGCTGGAGATTGCCAAGCGCTGCAATATCGAGATGACGCTGGGCAAGAACTTCCTGCCCGATTTCCCGATTCCGCCGGGCATGACCATCGGCGAATTTCTGGTCGCTGAGGCGGAGAAGGGGCTGGAGGTCCGCCTCGCCGAGCTGTATCCGGACCCGGAAGTGCGCGCCAAGCGCCGGCCGGAGTACGACGAACGCCTCGTCTTCGAGTGCAAGACCATTCTCCAGATGGGCTTCCCCGGCTACTTCCTGATCGTGGCCGACTTCATCAACTGGGCCAAGAACAATGGCGTGCCGGTGGGGCCGGGGCGAGGTTCCGGTGCCGGTTCGCTGGTTGCCTACTCGCTGCGCATTACCGACCTCGACCCTTTGGCCTATGCCCTGCTGTTCGAGCGCTTCCTGAATCCCGAGCGGGTGTCGATGCCCGACTTCGACATCGACTTCTGCCAGGACAACCGCTGGCGCGTCATCGAGTACGTGCGCGGCCATTACGGCGCCGATGCGGTGAGCCAGATCGCCACTTTCGGCACCATGTCGTCGAAGGCGGTGATCCGCGACGTCGGTCGTGTCTTCGGCCTGCCGTATTCGATGTGCGACCGCATTTCCAAGCTGATTCCGATCGTCCAGAACAAGCCGGTGTCGCTGGCCGAGGCGCTGGAGCA
>JAEUOG010000011.1 GCA_016790815.1 Dechloromonas sp. | reverse complement strand
CTCTTCCAGCGCGACAAGAAGGGCATCCTCAAGAAGCGCATGATGGAACTGTGCGACGGCGAGTACCAGACCTTCAAGGCCAAGAACGGCGCCTACGTCCGCGAAAACTTCTTCAACACGCCGGAACTCAAGGAACTGGTTGCCGACTGGACCGATGACCAGGTCTGGCAACTGAACCGTGGCGGCCACGACATTTTCAAGATCTTCGCCGCTTACAACGCCGCCGTCACCCACAAGGGCGCCCCGACACTGATCCTGGCCAAGACCATCAAGGGCTTCGGCATGGGCCAGGCTGGCGAAGCGATGAACATTTCGCACCAGCAGAAGAAGATGGACAAGGAGCAGATCGGCCGCTTCCGCGACCGTTTCGGCCTGCCGGTGCCGGACGACAAGCTGGAAGAACTGCCCTACCTCAAGTTCGCTGAGGACTCCGAAGAATACAAGTACATGCGCCAGCGCCGCATGGATCTCGGCGGCTTCCTGCCGTCGCGTCGCCGCAAGGCCGAGCCGCTGGCCATTCCGTCGCTCGACACCTACGCCGCGCTGTTGAAGGCATCGGGCGAAGGCCGCGAACTGTCCACGACGATGGCTATCGTCCGCATCATGAACATGCTGCTCAAGGACAAGAATGTCGGCAAGAACGTCGTGCCCATCGTGCCGGACGAGTCCCGCACCTTCGGCATGGAAGGCATGTTCCGCTCGGTCGGCATCTGGAATCAGGAAGGCCAGAACTACGTGCCGGAAGACCATGACCAGCTGATGTTCTACAAGGAATCGAAGACCGGCCAGGTACTGCAGGAAGGCATTAACGAATCGGGAGCGATGAGCGACTGGATCGCCGCCGCCACCGCCTACTCTGTCCATAACGTCCAGACCATTCCGTTCTACATCTGCTACTCGATGTTCGGCATGCAGCGCGTGCTTGACCTCTGTTGGGCAGCCGGCGACCAGCGCGCCCGTGGCTTCCTGATCGGCGGCACCGCCGGTCGCACGACGCTGAACGGCGAAGGCCTGCAGCACGAAGACGGCCATAGCCTGATCCTCTCCAACCTGATCCCGAACTGCATCTCCTACGACCCGACCTTCCAGTACGAAGTCGCTGTCGTTACGCAGGACGGCATGCGCCGCATGTTCGCCGAGCAGGAAGACGTGTTCTATTACCTGACGGTAATGAACGAGAACTACGAGCACCCGGAAATGCCGGTCGGCGCCGAAGCCGACATCATCAAGGGCATGTACGCCTTCAAGAAGGGTGGCGAATCGGCTGGCCCGCGCGTTCAGCTGCTCGGTTCCGGCACCATCTTCCGCGAAGTCATCGCTGCCGCCGATCTGCTCAAGCAGGACTGGGGTGTCGAGTCCGACCTGTGGGGTTGCCCGAGCATGAACGAGCTGGCCCGTAACGGTCAGGACGTCCAGCGCTGGAACCTGCTACATCCGCTGGAAGAGCCGAAGCTGTCGCACGTCGAGGAAAAGCTGGCTGGCGCCAAGGGCCCGGTCGTTGCTGCCACCGACTACATCAAGCTGTTCTCCGAGCAGATCCGTCCTTTCGTCAAGGCACCGTACGTCACGCTGGGCACCGATGGTTTCGGCCGTTCGGACACCCGCGAGAAGCTGCGTCATTTCTTCGAAGTCGATCGTCACTGGGTGACGCTGGCTGCCCTCAAGGCGCTGGCCGACAACGGCGAAATCAAGCGCGAAGTGGTTGCCGCCGCTCTGGTCAAGTACAACCTTGACCCGAACAAACCCAACCCGATGTCGGTTTAATCAGGGAGAGACAACATGAGCCAAATCATTGAAGTCACCGTCCCCGATATCGGCGATTTTGCCGAGGTTCCGGTCATCGAGTTGTACATCAAGGTCGGCGACAGCATCAAGGTCGACGACGCCATTGTTACCCTCGAGTCCGACAAGGCCACGATGGATGTGCCATCCACCGTCGCTGGCGTGGTCAAGGAAGTGCTCGTTTCGCTCGGCTCCAAGGTCGGCGAAGGCGCACTGCTGATCAAGGTTGAGGCCGGTGGCGCCGCAGTTGCAGCGCCTGCTGCCGCCCCGGCCGCGCAAGCTGCTGCGCCGGCGCCGGCCCCTGCGGCCGCCCCGGTTGCCGCAGCGCCTGCTGCTGGCGGTGGTGTGGTTGAAGTCAAGGTGCCAGATATCGGCGACTTCTCGGAAGTCCCGGTCATCGAGCTGTACGTCAAGGTCGGCGACACCATCAAGGTCGACGACGCGATTGCCACGCTGGAATCCGACAAGGCCACGATGGACGTTCCCTCCACCGTCGCCGGCACGGTCAAGGAAGTGCTCGTTTCGCTCGGTTCCAAGGTTGGCGAAGGCACGGTTCTGATCAAGGTTGAAACCGGCGCCTCGGCTCCGGCAGCAGCCCCGGTCGCCCAGGCCGCCGCCCCCGCAGCGGCTCCGGCCCCGGTTTCTGCCCCGACAGCGGCGTCGACCGCAGCAGCCCCGGCTGCGCTGGCCCCGGCCCTGCCGGCTGGCAGCAAGGTTCACGCCTCGCCGTCCGTCCGCGCCTATGCCCGCGAACTCGGTGTCGACCTGAACAAGGTGCCGGCCACCGGCCCAAAGAACCGCATCGTCAAGGAAGACCTGACCAAGTACGTCAAGGGCGTCATGTCCGGTGCCGTGGCCGGCCCGGCTGCTGCCGCTGACGGCGCCAGCCTCGGCGGCGGGCTCGATCTGCTGCCGTGGCCGAAGGTTGATTTCGCCAAGTTCGGCGAAATCGAGGTCAAGCCGCTGTCGCGCATCAAGAAGATTTCCGGCCAGAACCTGTCACGCAACTGGGTGATGATCCCGGCCGTTACGTACCACGAAGATGCCGACATCACCGACATCGAAGCCTTCCGCGTGCTGCTCAACAAGGAAAACGAAAAGGGTGGCGGCGCCAAGCTGACCATGCTGGCTTTCCTGATGAAGGCTTGCGTCAAGGGTCTGCAGAAGTTCCCGGAATTCAATTCGTCCATCGATGGCGACAACCTGGTGATGAAGAAGTATTTCAACATCGGCTTCGCGGCCGACACGCCGAATGGTCTGGTCGTGCCGGTCGTCAAGAACGTCGACAAGAAGTCGGTCTTCGAACTGGCGCAGGAATCCGGGGATCTGGCCAAGCAGGCGCGTGATGGCAAGCTCAAGCCGGCCGACATGTCCGGTGCCTGCTTCACGATTTCCAGCCTGGGCGGCATCGGCGGCACCTACTTCGCACCCATCGTCAATGCCCCGGAAGTCGCCATCCTCGGCGTCAACAAGTCGGCCATGAAGCCGGTCTGGGACGGCAAGGCCTTCGTGCCGCGCCTCGTCCTGCCGTTGTCGCTGACCGCTGACCACCGCGTTATCGACGGTGCGCTGGCGACCCGCTTCAATGTCTATATCGCCCAGCTGCTGGCCGACTTCCGTCGCGTCGCGCTGTAAGGGGAGAACACCATGAGCAATCTGGTAGAAGTCAAAGTCCCCGACATCGGCGATTTCGCCGAAGTGCCGATCATCGACCTGTTCGTCAAGGTCGGCGACAGCATCAAGGTGGATGATGCGATCTGCACGCTGGAATCCGACAAGGCGACGATGGATGTGCCGTCGCCGGTCGCTGGCGTGGTCAAGGAAGTGCTCGTTCAGCTTGGCGCCAAGGTCGGTGAAGGCGCTTTGCTGATCAAGGTTGAAAGTGGCGCGGCTGCCACGGTCAACCCGGAAAATACGGCAAAAACGGAAACCCCGGCTGCGGCGCCAGCTGCCGCCCCGATGGCCGCCCCGGTCGCCGGCAGCCATGCCGGCGGTGCCGACATCGAGTGCGAAATGCTCGTCCTCGGCGCCGGCCCCGGCGGTTACTCGGCTGCCTTCCGCTCGGCCGACCTCGGCATGAAGACGGTCATCGTCGAGCGCTACGCCACCCTCGGCGGCGTCTGCCTCAACGTCGGCTGCATTCCATCCAAGGCACTGCTGCACGTCGCTGCCGTCATGGAAGAAGCCGAGCACGCCAATGACCTCGGTGTCACCTTTGCTGCACCGACCGTCGATATCGACAAGCTGCGCGCCCACAAGGACAAGGTCGTCGGCAAGCTGACCGGCGGTCTGGCCGGCATGGCCAAGGGCCGCAAAGTGGAGATCGTGCGCGGTTACGGCACCTTCATCGACCCGCATCACATCGAAGTGGAAGTAACGGACGGCACGGGTCAGGACAAGACCGGCGCCAAGAAGATCGTCAAGTTCCAGAAGTGCATCATTGCTGCCGGCTCGGCCGCCATGCATCTGCCCTTCATTCCGAAGGACCCGCGCATTGTTGATTCGACCGGGGCGCTCGAACTGCGCTTCGTTCCCGAAAAGATGCTGGTCATCGGCGGCGGCATCATCGGTCTCGAAATGGCCACGGTCTATTCGACCCTGGGCTCAAAAGTCGATGTCGTCGAAATGATGGATGGCCTCATGCAAGGCCCGGATCGCGACGCGGTCAAGGTTTGGGAAAAGCAGAACGCCAAGCGCTTCGACAAGATCATGCTGAAGACCAAGACAGTTGCGGTCGACGCCAAGGATGATGGCCTTTACGTTACTTTTGAAGGTGAAGGGGTTTCGCCGGAGCCGGTCAAGTACGACATGATCCTGCAAGCCGCCGGCCGCACGCCGAACGGCAACAAGATCGGTGCCGACAAGGCTGGCGTGGCGGTGACAGATCGTGGCTTCATCAACGTCGATGCCCAGATGCGCACCAATGTGCCGCACATCTTCGCCATCGGCGACCTCGTCGGCCAGCCCATGCTGGCCCACAAGGCGGTGCATGAATCGCACGTCGCGGCGGAAGTCGCGGCTGGCCAGAAGTCGGCCTTTGACGCCAGCGTGATCCCAAGTGTCGCCTACACCCACCCGGAAGTCGCGTGGGTCGGTGTCACCGAAGATCAGGCCAAGAAGGAAGGTCGCAAGATTGAAGCCGCCAAGTTCCCGTGGGCAGCTTCCGGTCGCGCCATCGCCAACGGCTGTGACTACGGCTTCACCAAGCTGATTTTCGATGCCGAAACGCATCGCGTCATCGGCGGAGCCATTGTCGGCCCCAACGCCGGCGACATGATCGGCGAAGTCTGCCTGGCCATCGAGATGGGCTGCGACTCGGTCGATATCGGCAAGACCATCCACCCGCACCCGACACTGGGTGAAACGGTGGGCATGGCGGCCGAGGTCGCGCACGGCACCTGCACGGACGTCCCTCCGCCGCGCAAGAAGTAAGCGTACAGAGCCTCTGCGTTACGCTAGGCAACTAGCGTTCGATTTGGGCGACGGCTAACCCCGTCGCCCTTTTTTTGTCTGTGCCACTTCGACCTGCCAAGCATGTAACCAAAGAAAAATCCGGTTGTAATATTACGCTTGCAGAATTGGAGCCCGACGCCTTGAATTCCGGTACGCTTTTGTCACAGTGCCGTGGGTACATGTCCGCTGATCATTCGTCTCACAAGCCAGCCAGGAGCATCCAATGCACAAAAATTATCTTGCCGTTGCCGTAGCCAGCGCCCTAACCATGATCTCTGCAGGGGCCACGGCCGCCAGCACCAATTTTTCCAACTTTACGCCGCTGACCAGCTCCGCCGGCCCCACTGCAACCCCGGCCACGCCGATCACCCTCTCCAGCCCGAACCTCCGCCAGGTCACCATCGCGGACCGCGCGACCCAGAACACCCTGGTTACGGGCAGCAACTCTGGCAACTGGGACATGATCACCGCCAACGAAACCGGCCCGAATGCCGGCCGCTACCTGTTCATGCCGTTTGAAACCGCCACGGGTGGCGTGATGCGCATCGACCTGCAAGATTCGAACTACAACACGCGCGCCGTGACCATCGTTGCGCCGGGCACCCAGGGCTTCGTGGCGGGCGACGCATCCCGTTGGACGCCGTGGGGCAGCTACCTGACCGCTGAGGAGTCCTGGTCCACCGGTGGCAATGGAAAGGGCCGCCTCTTCGAGGTGACCAACGCCACCACCGCCGGCGCCAATGGCGGCAATTTCGTCCAGCGCAGCATCATCCCGCGCGTTTCGCACGAAGGCCTGGCGTTCGATAACAGCAAGGCGATGTACTTTATCGACGAGCTGAACGGCGGCTCGATCTACAAGTACGTTTCTGCCAACCCGAACGCCACCAGCGGAAACGACTACTTCGCAGCCGGCCAGACTTTCGCCGCCAAGGTTAACGGCGGCGGCAACGCCAACGCCGTTGGCGCAATCTCCTGGGCGGCGATCACCAATGCAACAGGCGGCCCATTAGCTGGCATTTCGACCGTGCTCGCCGATGGCACCGTCGACGGCCGGGCCAGCGCCAACACCGTCGGCGGAACGGATTATCAGCGTCCGGAGGATCTCGATATCGGCCTGCTCGCCAATGGCCAGCAAGCGATGTATATCGCCACGACGACCACCAATGAGGTTTACCTGTTCAACCTTGACACCAATCAGGCCAGCGTGTTTGCCAATGCCTTGACCATCGACCTGGCAACCGGCCGGCCCGTCGGTAGCGCTGCCTTCACCAATCCGGACAACATCGCCATTGACGCTGCCGGCAACGTGTACATCATCGAGGACCGCAACGGCGGCGTTGATAACGATATCTGGTTTGCCAAGGACATCAACCGCGACGGCGACCTGCTTGACGCCGGCGAGGGCCTGGCGCGCTGGGCCTCCAACGGTACCCCGGGATCCGAGTTCACCGGCCTGTACTTCGACAAGTTCGATCCGAACAAGGCGTATGTGAACATCCAGCATCCGAGTGACGGCATTGATCGCACCATCATGATCACCGCTGTTCCGGAGCCTGCCACCTACTCCTTGTTGCTGGCGGGCCTTGGCCTGGTCGGGCTGGCGAACCGTCGCCGCAAAACAAAGTAACGCCGCTTTCGCTGGTGGAAAGGTCGCGGCGCTGCCGCGACCTTTTTCATTTCCCCCCGGCCTCAAGCCAAATCAGACGCAAGACCCAACTCACTGTAGACTGGCGTACGTTAAGGACAGAGCCTCTGCTCTGCCCCCTCATTTTTGATGCCAACGATGCCCAACACGCAACTCCCCCGCCGCTCGCCAGAAGAGCAGACACACCTCGACATCACGCTGCGCTATGTCTTCGAGCACCGCTTGTGCTTCAACGAGCTTCTGGGTTTTCGTGTCGAGTCACTGGATCCTGCTGCCCCGAAAATCAGTTTCGCCATGCGTCACGACCTGATCGGGCACTTTCAACACGGCAGGCTGCATGGCGGGGTGATCGCCACCGTGCTGGATACGGTTGGCGGCTTGGCCGTGACGGTTGCCATTGCCGAAAAATTCAATAGCGAGAGTACCGACCAGGTCAGCCAGCGCTTTGGCCGCATTGGCACCATCGACATGCGCACCGACTTTCTGCACCAGGGCATCGGCAACAAATTTACGGCCACCGGACGAACAACCCGCCTCGGTGGCCGCATTGCTTCGGTTCAGATGACGCTGGAGAACGAAACCGGCCTGCTCATCGCCACCGGTAGCGCCTCCTACGTCGTCAGCTAGGGAAAATAGCCGACTTCCACGGTCGACCGGCAAATTTGGCCAAAATCGCCCTGGTCCGCCAAGCGTACGTTAAAGAATGGGCACACCCTGCTGTTCGCCACGCTCATAAACCACGTTGGCGCGACCAACAATCAGCGGATCCAGATTGCCGATCCGGTCCGTATCCTTGTTGGTGTAAGGAAGCTTGTGCAACACATAGCGCATGGCATTCAAACGCGCCCGCTTCTTGCAGTTCGACTTGATCACCGTCCACGGCGCATCAGCGGTATCCGTATGGAAGAACATCGCCTCCTTGGCCTTGGTGTAGTCACCCCATTTGTCGAGCGAGGCCATGTCGATCGGTGACAGTTTCCACTGCTTGAGGGGATGCACCTTGCGTTCACCGAAACGGCGACGCTGCTCTTCCTGGCTGACCGAAAACCAGAACTTGATGAGATGCGTGCCGTTGCGCGCCAACATGCGCTCGAATTCCGGTGCCTGACGGACGAATTCGGCGTATTCCTGATCAGTACAAAACCCCATGACCCGCTCGACGCCGGATCGGTTGTACCAGGAACGGTCGAACAGCACAATCTCGCCGTTGGTCGGTAAATGTTGCACGTAGCGCTGGAAGTACCACTGGCCACGCTCCATGTCGCTCGGCTTTTCGAGGGCCACGACGCGTGCTCCGCGCGGATTGAGGTGTTCCATGAAACGCTTGATCGTGCCCCCCTTGCCCGCTGCATCACGGCCCTCAAAGAGGATCACCACCTTCTGTCCGGTCTCCTTGACCCAGGCCTGCAACTTCAGCAACTCCACCTGCAGGCGATACTTCTGGCGCTCGTAATTGCGGCGCTGCATCAGGTTCTTGTAGGGGTAACCGCCATCGCGCCAGTCCTTGACCAGCTCTTCATCCGGCGTGATCGACAACTCCTCTACCAACTCCCCCTGTTGCTTGAGCAAGCCACGGAGCAAAGAAGCCGACTCTTCGGGAGGCATACCTGCGATCACATCGCGCATCGCCCCCAGTTTAGACGCCTGGGCACCCTCAACAGCAGCGCGAACGGTAAAGCCTTCAATGCCAGCGTCGGTCAGCACCGGCGGCACATCCCCCTTCGCCACCTGACGGCGGCGACCGGAAGCGCGGGCAGGCTTGACTGCATCGGGAGCAATCTTATTCGGCGCGCTCGCGCCAGCCGTTTTTTTGGTGACCATGTCCCTCTCCATCCATCGATGCAAAGAGACTATTTCACGGCAAACTCGCCGCCTTGTCTAGTCCAGCATTTCAACCGGGACGACCGCGCGCAATACCGTCTGAGTCTCACCTCGGCGAACGCGATTGCTCAGCCACCACAACGCCCCCTTCTTGATGCTCCACTCGGCCTCATGGCCCGCCAACAAGAGTGAGGCCATGCGACCCAGCGAGGGCTGGTGCCCGACAATCAGCACAGCACCCTGAGCGGATGGCCAGCCGCTGGCCGCTATCAGCTCCGAAACGCAGGCTTCAGGACCAATTTTGCGATTCGTTTCAAAGGGGAGGCTTAGCGCCCCCACTGTCTGCTGGGTTCGAACTGATGGGCTGGCGATGACGCGCAAATCCTTTGGCTGATGCGCCAATATCCACGCCGCCATGCTCCTGGCCTGTTTCTCGCCACGCGACGTCAACCGACGCTTCATGTCATCGTCGCCATCCTCAGCCTCGGCGTGGCGCCATAGCAGCAATTCCATGATGGCCTCTCCTCAAAAGCCGGCAGTATGCCTACGAAGTATTACCGCTTGGTTTCACTATAGCCAGTTTCAGCCTCTTGGCGTTCGACATAACGACCGCCCAAGCTTGCCTATCTGGCCTTCAATGCCTTCTTCGGATAGATATCGTAGCGACTGGATTTACCCTCCAGCACATAGCCCGGCTGCACGCCCTCAATGCTTGGCGCCTTGCGCGGCCGCTTGACGACAACGCGATGAGTCGCCAGCGCCAGCGCCGCCTCCAGCAACTTGGCAGCATCGTCGTCTCCGCCAACCAGCGGGCGAAATACGCGCATCTCTTTCTTGACCAGCGAGCTTTTGTCCCGATGCGGAAACATGGGGTCCAGATAGATGACCTGCGGCGCCGCATCTGACCACTCACCGAGAATCTCGATGGCATTGCCAAGCCGAAAATCCATGCGCCGCACAATCGGCCCGACATCTGGATCGACAAGCGCGCGAGCCAGACCGTCAGCAAGCAATGCACCAACCAGCGGGTGCCGTTCAAGCAAGGTGACACGGCAACCCAACTGAGCAAGCAGGAAGGCGTCGCGCCCCAAACCAGCCGTAGCGTCAAGGACCGTCGGCCGGACACCCGGCTGTATGCCCACAGCCTTGGCAATCATCTGTCCGGTTCCGCCGCCATGCTGGCGGCGATGCGCGACCGCGCCCTCGAGGAAATCGACACGCACCGGCCCGGAAGCATTCTCTCCAAGCTCCTGCAACTGCAAGCCGCCAGGGCCAAGCTGCAAGGCAAACTCCGCTTCACCAAATAGCGGCAAGCCCAGGGACTCGGCCAGCGCAACTGCATCACCCGAATACTCTGGCGCCAGCGCCTCGATGCGAACCGATACCGTAGAAATCAAACAGGCCTCAAATTTCTGGAAGGGCTGCGCCAGAAGAGATACTGGCTTCACTACCGGACGGAGTCACAGACAAATCTGCATCCTCCGCCTCTACCGCCTTTCCGGCCAGTTTCTGGCGTCGTTTTTCTTCCTGCTTGGCCTTCTTGGCGAGATCTCTTTGGCGCTTTTCGAACTGATAGTTTGGTTTGGCCAAGAGGCCTCCTCTAATCGCCAAAATGGCGGGAAAACCGGGTTGGGAAAAACCTGCGAAAAACATACGTTCCAGCAGCAATATAACCGACAGATGGAGCACATTCATACAACACCAGACACACGCCCCACTCGATCTGCAATCGTGCTCTTCGACTCCGCACTTCTTACTCCGAATCGCCGCCGCTAGTGGCAGCCTTCACGCCGGCCGCTGCAACATCCACCGTCGTACCCACAACGGCAGCCCCAACCTTTACGGTCGTGGCAACCACCGTCACTGCGGCATCGGCCACGGCCACAACGGCACAGCCCGAGACCAATGAGAAGAGAAGGGCGACAACAACAAAACGCATAAAATTGATCGCAAGCTGCAACACATGGCCAGAAAAGCAAAAAGCCCCGGTTTTTTGACCGAGGCTGCTTGCAACAAATATTTGGTGGCCAATCGCAGAATCGAACCGCACGCACAAAATAGCCTTGATTAATAAGGGTATTTTCACAAACCAAACAATTGGGAACGCACAATGTGCTACACCCAAGTGAAGACAACGAGGTCAGTTTAACCGAGAGTGCTGAACAGTTAAAGCCAGCAGGATCATCAGTGCGCTGGCCAGCGATCAATTGCCGGAATATCTCGCGCATGGTGCAACACTCTTGCGACCACGATCCCATTTTCATTCGGGAAGTAGAACAGGATGTATGGCGTCGATGTTGGCCAGCTTCGTATACCTGGTGACAGTTCGTTTCTCTCCCGGCCCATCAGCGGTTGGTCCAGCAACCGGATGGCTTCTGCTTCTATCTGGTCAAGCATACGATCAGCCGCCGTGACGCTATCTTCGGCAATGTATAGCCAAGCTTCCAGCAAGTCATTCTCGGCACTGGCCGAGTAGGAGACCTTCGCTATCAGACCGCCTTCGGTGACGCCAGGATGGCCCTGCCACGCTCCTTGATACTGGACATGCTCACCTCGCGCACGCGACCGGCATTTATATCGGCAACACCTTGGGCAATGTCAGCTTTGAGTGCGGACAAATTAGCGGCCTGAACTCCTTGATAGGCTTCAAACAAGCGCAGTGCCTCCCTGATCACTTCGCTGGCGGAGCTGTAGAGTCCTGATTCGACATGCTGGCGCACACGGCTTTCGAGTTCCGGTGGCAAAGATACGTTGAGGGACATAGCAGGCTCCAAGGGAATGTCAGATATTGACATTCTATGCCATTGCTCGAAAAAAACCAGTTAGCGCCGAACCGCCCTTCAGATGACTCAGCACTCAGGTATCGGAAAGCGGCATGACGGTAACACCTTTGCGGCGATGATGAGTTACCGTCAAATCTACCGTCACTTACCGTCAGATTGCAATAGACCCGATCGGACTGCCCTGGACGTGAAAAAGGCCAGAACCCTTGTGTTTGCTGGGGTTTCTGGCCTTCTTCGGACTACTTAGTACTTGTTCTTGGTGGCCAATCGCGGAATCGAACCACGGACACGCGGATTTTCAATCGCGTCAGCAGCTCAGATTCATACGCCAACACCAACAAAATCAAAACGTTACAGCGCATACAAACGCAAGCCAACGCTGCAAAACGCACCTAAAACCCACTGAGACTTGCAGAAAACTTGCAGAGATTCCCAGTACCCATATTGTATCACCGGGGTGAGCTATTGATGCCCTCCGTACCGCCACACTCACCCCGAAAGCCATCAGTTTACATCCGTCCAAACGCGCTCTTCAGCGCGGCATGGGCACGCGCCGCACCGTCCGTACCGCGCAAATGAGCATAGTGCTTGCGAACCGTCTCTTCTTTGTCGTGAAGGACCTGGGCCGCCACCTCCCAAGCACCCGGCAACGCTTTTAAGATGGCGGTACCGTTGATATACCTGAAAGCGTGCGGGCCAGCGCCAGGGCAGTGCAATAGGTACCGTTTAGTCAATTGAAAAACGCGTTTGTTTAGCGATTCCCAGCCGTTGGTATCGGCGCTCCCGTCCGCCGACAGAAAGACAAAATCGCTTTCCTTGGCGCCTGCCAAGTGCGGTCGGAAATGTTTGATATAGCGTTCTATATCCCCCCAGAGGGCTTCATCAACCGGCATGTCATACGGCTGGTCTTTGGCGGCGCCCGCTTGGTTTTTAAACCACTCAGGTGTAATGACAATCCGCCACGAGCCATCCCGGGCTTGCCGCAACTGACCACTGTTGTCTGGCCTGTACGAAAGCAATTTCACGTTTTTTGCACGAAGCGGGTTCGACGCAAGCAGCTTGATAAGGAGGACGTCGCGCGCCCAAATGGCTTCCGTTACACCTCCCGTGCTGGGCCGAGCGGCTTTCATACGCTGCACCATGTCGCTCACCGCTTCCATAGGATTGCCGAGTTCCAAAACCTGCCGAATCGGTTCAAAGGGGTCCCGGGAACGCTGCTTTTTCGGAGAAAGTTGTTGAAATGCCTTTTGGGTCCACTCAAAGGTCTTACTACAGAGTTCTTGCCAGCCCCCAGTCAAGCCGAGCGCGGGATGAAGTGCCTCGGCCAATTGTGGAGACTGCGTAAGGTATCCGGAGTTTGGATGAACAAGGCTTTTAACGAAAGTAATTAAGTTGATGATGCCTCCATGAATTTTGCCATCCGCACGAAGAGCCAACCACTGCACGTAATTTGAAAGGTTGGGTACGGACAAAACGCAAGCAAGGCTTTGCACGGCCTCGCAGGGCAAGCCAAGCCCACCGCAGGATTTGGACATTGAGAGCCAACCGCAATATCTCGCAAGATTGGACCAATTCAGTGAGGCCGTCGGGCAATACTTGTTGGCGAGAAAGCCGTACCAGCGTTCTTCGCTGGGAACGATAGTTGTGTGCTCAGTCAGCCGCCACTGGCCATTGGGCTGGCGCTCAAGAATCGGCAGCATCGAAGTCTTGTATATAAAAAAATCCCGCCACTCCGCTTTGAAGTCCTCCGAAACCACCTGTAAGCGAAACGTACTGCTCGAGTTTTGGCGGAGTCGCTCTCGATATTGGATGGGGGTGGCTGTCGCCGTTGTCTCCAGTGACGTAGCAGGCGTATCGCCTAGCAGCGAAATAAGAGCCCCACGCTCCAAGCCAAAATAGGACTCGAGCCGTCGAACTTTGTTTAGTGATGCCGTTTGAGGTGTAACCCCTGCTGCCCAGCGCTTGAGCGCTGACTTCGACACTCCGGAGTCGCGTGCCAGGCGATTAACGTTACCAGCTGCGGACAGGAGTTCGCGGAGAGCCACTTGGAAGGGAGAATATGAATTGGCAGTGACCGCGCTTTCCCTGTCTTGCTCAAGCAGCAAAGAGCGCCAATGCCCGAGCAGATTTTTGCGGTTCGCGATAAAAGCAGAGCTACGCCCCTGTTGACTGAGCGTCTCAACGTGCTCATGCAGCCGGCGGTAATAGGAAGCGCGCAGATGGGAGCCAATCGTGCGCTCCGGAGTAAATCCGCGGTCGGCCATAAAACCTCGCAGCGCGGACAGGTGATTGCTGAGTACCTGATGCGGTTTGCCGGCCATGGTTAATTTGGCTTTCATGGCCTCCTGTAGGTGGTTGAATGTGAAATGAATAGCAGTCATGGGCTTTTTCCGTTTTGCCCGACGGCTACTCTGTACAGTCAGCGAGTCATTAAGTGACACCGGTAGGAGGTAATGAGTCATGTGCCTAATCCATTGTTTTGTTTACAATAGCACCTAACTATCGAAGACGCACGGTTCGGGACACGTAGGCTATCGAACTCATTATTTCCGCCGGGAGTTTTGGTCGGGCGAGGTCAACTCGCCCTTGGTATAGGTAAAGCGCTCCGCTTTCCGGTGCGCCTCACTAATTAAAGTGGCCCCATCCAACTTTCCTGCTCGGCCACCAAGCGCCGACGCCAGACAGCAACGGCCTTTTCCGTCCAATAAACCTGCTTGCCAAGGCGGATTGGCGGCGGAAACGAGCCCTCCCGAACCATATTCTCCAGGGTTCGCACCGAAATACGGAGGGTCGTGCAAAGTTCTCGTTTAGAAATAAACGGGGTGTTGTCGGCAACGGTCATAACAGGCTCCTAATTAAGTTTGGGCCTTGTATAGCGACCATGATTTGCAACTCAGAATTTCCGCCATCAATTCTCACACTACGTACCTCAGGCAGGCACGTACTATTGCGAAATAGCCTGGCCAAGGACAGATGCTGACGTTGGTGCTCTCGGTTCCAATGTCCGCATCGCAGGGAGAAGTGGCCGCCAAAAATCAGTCATGACACACAGGCGGCTCAATGTCGTTACCAGCCTCCAACTGAGCTAGCCAAGCATCTACTTCCGCATGCGTGAGGTGCTGGCCTGAAGCCTGATATGCCTCCCACGCCCTAATTGCATCAAACTGAGGGTCTGGTTTGACAGGGGTCATGTTGCGAGAACCACGGCTACCAACTAAGAAACCACACCATCTCAAATATCTATTCGAAGAACGGCTGCATATAGAATAAGGCGCATTACGCGCCCCCAACAGCACCTTCGGAATCCGAGAGAACTGGCTATGGCGCCCCCCCCTTTAGAAACGAGGGGCCATTTCGAAATAGATTTGATATTGAAATCGCCACTTCGAAATCAACCTGGGATGAATACTCGCCCCACCACCTTCAAGGCCCAGCCGAGATTTACTGTACATAAACACAGCCGTGCATTGACCTAAAAACTCGCATTTAGATTTAGGCGCCACAACGGGTATCCTTCTGGCGATGTTCACCAGAAGGATATACCCCGGCGCGGCATCTACGACAACATGAAGACGGCCGTCGATAAGGTGCAGAAAGGCAAATCCCGCATCGTCAATTCGCGCTTCTCGGCGATGGCCTCCCACTACCTGTTTGATCCGGATTTCTGCAATGTCGCCAGC
>JAEUOG010000079.1 GCA_016790815.1 Dechloromonas sp. | reverse complement strand
ATCGCGTAACCGTCACTGCCGGCAATGTCGTCCGGCACGGCAGAACGGCGATGGCTGGTGTTCTGCGCCACATGGGGAATGACATTCAGTTCGATGAGTGCCGCAATGAATTCCTGGGCATCGTAGCCCTTGTCCGCGCCGAGGGTGATTTCAGCCGTTTCGCCCGCGACTTGGCGGACATCGGCGATCAGGGCCTTGGCAACTTCCCGCTCGGCATAGCCATCGGCCGTGGTCACGACCGCACTGGCAATGAGTCCGTGTCGGTTGTCGCTCAAGGTGTGTCCCATGTAGCGCAATTCACTGGCGGTATTGCCCTTGCGGTACACTCGGGCATCCGGGTCAGTACGCGAGGCGTGGGTGTCATTGCTGCGTGACTGGCCCTTGAAATTGCCGCCGCCTTCATCATCTTCCGCTTTGTGCTCTCGGTAATTTCGGTGAATCTCTATAACGATCAAACCCGCTGTTTCGTCGACAGGATGGGGATGTATTTCAGCAGCCTGCTAATGCCGGCCCAAATTAAGGGTCGCTCTCACCGTCAGCTTATTTTTGAATAGGACACGTCAGAGACGTTAACTTTGTAACTCGAATGGCAGACTCAATCCGATATTTGTGCTGAACTGCATCCCTACCCTCATTCCACGCCGTAAGCGGCTCGCCATTCGGCGATTTCCGGCAGCGACTCGGCGGCGTCGTCGAGTAGTGCAGCATTGGCTTGCAGCAGCAGCTTGCGTTGGCGGGCGTTGAGTTTGCGTGGAAAGACTGGTTCGAGATCGATCACGAGGTCGCCGGCCGCGCTTTTGCCGCGTCCCGGATAGCCCTTGCCGGCCAGGCGCAGGGTTCGCCTGTCCGCTGCGCCAGGTTCCAGCGTTTCGCGAAGCACGCCTGACAGCGATGGCACGTCGATCTCGCCGCCGGCCATCATGGCGAGTGCGCTGACGGGCATCCGGCAAAGCAGGTCGCGGCCGCGCAGTTGATAGAGCGGATGAGTGTGGATGATGACCGTCAGGTAGAGGTCGCCGGCCTGGAGCTCGTCGTCGCCCGGCTCGCCCTGCCCGGCCAAGCGCAGTTCGTCGCCGGGCAGCATGCCGTGCGGGACGCGGATTTCCAGGCTGACCTCGGCCAGTTCGCGGCCGCTGCCGCCACAGGCCGCGCAGATGCGCTCGGTGAACAAGCCCCGCCCGCCGCACTCTTCGCAACGCACGAGCTTGCGCCTGGCATCATGGACCCGGCCGCTGCCGTGGCAGGCGCCGCAAAAGCGCGTTCTGGTCATGCCGTGCTCACCGCTGCCGTCGCAGGTCGGGCAGGCGTTGCCGCGCGTGACGTGAACAGTCTTGCGACAGCCTGCAGCGCCCTCTTCGAGGCTGATTTCAAGGTTGAGCCGAATGTCGGCGGCCCTGGCCACGCTGTCGTCGGCTTCGGCCGGGCCGGCATCGCTGCCGGCTTCTTCCTCGGCGACGGCGTCGCCTGCCAGCAAGCGCTCGTAGGCGGCGCCGATTTCCTTGAATCGCTCGGTGGCCTGCGGGTGATCGCTGCGATCAGGGTGCCAGCGCATGGCCAGCCGCCGGTAGGCCCGCTTCAGTTCAGCTGGCGTGGCATCCGGCGAAACACCGAGGATTTCATGGGGATCGGAATTCTTTGACAGCATGGCCCGTGCCGGCCTCAGCTACGCCCGTAGGTGTCCTCGAAGCGGACGATGTCGTCTTCGCCCAGATAGCTGCCGGATTGCACTTCGATCATTTCGAGCGGGACGATGCCGGGGTTTTCGAGGCGATGGGTGACACCGAGCGGGATGTAGGTCGACTGGTTTTCGGAGACGAGATAGGTTTCCTCGCCCCGGGTCACGCGTGCCGTGCCGCTGACCACGATCCAGTGTTCGGCGCGGTGGTGGTGCATCTGCAGCGACAGGGTGCCGCCCGGCTTGACGCCAATGCGCTTGACCTGGAAGCGTTCGCCAGCATCGACGCCGTCATACCAGCCCCACGGGCGATAGACTTTGCGGTGCCATTGGGCAACGCTGCGCTGATCGGCCTTGAGGCGATCGACAATTTTCTTCACGTCCTGCGTCGCGTCGTGATGCACGACCAGCACGGCGTCGTCGGTTTCCACAACGACGATGTTGCTGACGCCAATGCAGGCAACAAGGCGATTTTCGGAAACGACCAGGGTATCGCGGCATCCTTCGAGCATGACGTCGCCGCGCGTGGCGTTGCCCTCGCCGCATTTGGGCAGGACTTTCCACAGGGCGTCCCAGGCACCGACGTCGGACCAGCCGGCCGTCAGCGGAATAACCGCAGCCTTTGGCAGACCTTCGCGACCGGCGGTCAGACGTTCCATGACGGCGTAGTCGATGGAATCCGACGGGCAAGCCTTGAACGCATCGACATCGACCCGGACAAAATCGCCATCGGTCTTGCCGCCGGCCAGCGCCTTTTGGCAGGCCGCGAGAATATCCGGTCGGCACATGCCGAGGGCGGCGATCCAGACGGAAGCCTTCATCACGAAGATGCCGCTGTTCCAGAGGTAGTCACCGGAATCGAGATAGCTTTCGGCGGTCTGTCGATCCGGCTTTTCGACGAAGCGGGCCAGCGCGAAGGCGCCGGAGCCATCGGCCACGGCCTGCCCGCGCTGGATGTAGCCATAGCCCGTCTCCGGGCAATCGGGCGTGATGCCGAAGGTCACCGTGACACCGGTTTCAGCGAGCGCCACAGCCCGCGCTACGGCGTCGCGGAAAGCGGCACCATCGGCGATATCGTGGTCGGCCGGCATGACGACGAGCACCGGGTCTTCACCTTCGCGCACCGCCCACAAGGCGGCCAGCGCCAGGGCCGGCGCGGTGTTGCGGCCGAACGGCTCGAGCAGGACCGAGCCTTGCAGACCGAGCGTGCGAACTTGCTCGGCGACGACGAAACGATGCTCCTCGTTGCACACCAGCAGCGGCCCGGCCATGCCCTCCAGTCCGTTCAGGCGCGCTACCGTGGCCTGCAGCATCGACTGCTCACCGACCAGCGGCAACAGTTGTTTCGGATACTTCTCGCGAGAGAGGGGCCACAGGCGAGTACCTGATCCACCGGAGAGTACGACTGGGAGAATCGTGTTCATGAAAATCCAAACCTATCTAAACGTTGATTGCTACGGTTAACCGGTAATTTAGCCTGAATATGATAGCGGAATCGGTACCGGATCGCGCCCGCCAGACTCGCCGACACGCCAGAAACGCTGACGCCGTTACTCCTCCAGGGCATCCCGAAACCGTTGCCCTGCGGCATCCTTGGCCGACAGCAGCGGTTCGCCGTCAAATTGCCAGTCGATCGCCAGATCCGGATCATTCCAGGCGATGCAACGCTCATGCGCTGGGGCGTAGTAGTCAGTGGTCTTGTAGAGAAATTCGGCCGTTTCGGAGAGTACGACAAAACCGTGCGCCAGACCGGGTGGAATCCACAGTTGGCGTTTGTTTTCCGCCGAGAGTATCTCGCCAACCCAGTGCCCGTACGTTTTCGACTCTTTTCGGATGTCGACCGCAACATCGAAAACCGCGCCCTGCACGACGCGAACCAGCTTGCCCTGCGGTTGCTTCACCTGATAGTGCAGGCCGCGCAGGACGTTGCGTGCGGATTTGGAATGGTTGTCCTGAACAAAGGTCACGTCCAGCCCCGTAGCCTCCTGAAAGACCTTCTGGTTGTAGCTCTCATAGAAAAAGCCGCGGTCGTCGCCGAACACCTTGGGGTAAAGCGCAATGACGTCCGGAATGGCCGTGGGAATCGCGCGCATCAGAACACTCTTTCCTTGAGCACGCTCATCAGATATTGGCCGTAAAGGTTCTTGATCATCGGCTGGGCGAGCTTTTCGAGTTGGCCGCCGTCAATCCACTGCTTGCGAAATGCAATCTCTTCCGGACAGGCAACCTTGAGACCCTGGCGCTTTTCGATGGTGGCGATGAACTGGCTGGCGTCGAGCAGGCTTTCATGCGTGCCGGTATCCAGCCAGGCGTGGCCGCGGCCCATGACCTGCACGTTCAACTGCTGGCGTTCGAGATAGATGCGATTGACGTCGGTGATTTCCAGCTCGCCACGTGGCGACGGCTTGAGGTCGCGGGCGATATCAAGAACCTGGTTATCGTAGAAATAAAGGCCAGTCACTGCGTAATTCGACTTCGGCACCTTCGGCTTTTCTTCCAGGCTGATCGCCTGCCCGGCGGCATCGAACTCGACCACGCCGTAACGCTCGGGGTCATGCACGTGGTAAGCGAAGACTGTGGCACCGCTGATCTGGGCACCGGCTTCACCGAGATCGTTGGCGAATTCATGGCCATAGAAAATGTTGTCGCCAAGCACCAGCGCGCTGTCGCCATTGCCGACAAAGTCACGACCGATGATGAAAGCCTGGGCCAGGCCGTCCGGGCTGGGCTGAATGGCGTATTCGAGGTTGAGGCCCCACTGGCTGCCGTCGCCGAGCAACTGCTGAAAGCGCGGCGTGTCCTGCGGCGTCGAGATGATCAGGATGTCGCGAATCCCTGCCAGCATCAGCGTCGTCAGCGGATAGTAGATCATCGGCTTGTCGTGGATCGGGAGCAGCTGCTTGGAGACGGCCAGGGTGACCGGGTAGAGACGGGTACCGGAACCGCCGGCCAGGATGATGCCTTTACGCATGAGAAGTCCTCAAATCAAAGAATTTGTTGCAGCACATGGTCCAGCCCGCTGTGCCAATCTGGCAGTTCCAGCCCGAAGGTCTGGCGCAGGCGGCTCGTGTCGAGCCGGGAATTGCTCGGCCGGGGCGCCGGCAGCGGGTAATCTGCGGTGGTGATCGGCAGTATCTCGTCGGCCGTCAGCTTGAGCGGCTTGCCAGCCGCCAACGCAGCGCGCACCACCGTCTGCGCATATTCGTGCCACGTCGTGCAACCACTGGCGACCAGGTGATAAAGCCCGAACGGGAAGCCCACCCTGCCCTCGCGCTGGTAGCGCCCGAGCACCTGCGCCGTCACGTCAGCCAGCAGCGCAGCCGAAGTCGGCGCACCAAACTGGTCGGCGACGATCTTCAAGCCATCGCGCTCGGCAGCCAGACGCAGCATGGTCTTGGCAAAATTGGCGCCGTGCGCGCCAAACACCCAACTCGTGCGAAAGATCAGGCAATCCGCCCCGCTCGCCTGCAAAGCCTGCTCACCGGCCAGCTTGGTCTGGCCATAAACGCTTTGCGGGTTGGGCGCATCGCTTTCCAGATAAGCCCCGGACTTGCTGCCGTCGAAAACATAGTCCGTCGAGTAATGAATGACCAGCGCGCCAAGACGGGCCGCTTCCTCACCGAAGACGCCCGGCGCCGTGCCGTTGATGGCCCGGGCCAGCGCCGGCTCGGCTTCCGCCTTGTCCACAGCCGTGTAGGCCGCCGGATTGATGATCACCTGCGGCTTGACCTCGGCCACCAGTCGACGGATGGCGTCTGGGCTGGACAGATCGCAGTCCGCCAGATCCACCGCAACCACCTCGCCGAGCGGCGCCAGGGCGCGCTGCAACTCGAAGCCAACCTGGCCGTTGCTGCCTGTCAGAAGAATTTTCATGATCAGGCGCTGTACTGTTTGCCGACCCAGTTCTGGTAAGCGCCGCTGGTCACATTGGCCACCCAGGCCTGGTTATCGAGATACCACTGCACCGTTTTGCGTATGCCGGTCTCGAAAGTTTCAGCCGGCTTCCAGCCGAGTTCGCGTTCGATCTTGGTGGCGTCAATGGCATAACGACGGTCATGCCCGGGGCGATCCGTAACGTAGGTGATCTGTTCCTTGTACGGCTTGCCATCGGCGCGCGGGCTCAGTTCGTCGAGAATGGCGCACAGGGTATGCACCACTTCAAGGTTCGGCTTCTCGTTCCAGCCGCCGACGTTATACGTTTCGCCAAGACGCCCGGCTTCGAGCACGCGGCGAATCGCCGAGCAATGGTCCTTCACGTACAGCCAGTCGCGAATCTGCTGGCCGTCGCCGTAGATGGGCAGCGGCTTGCCTGCCAGCGCGTTGTGGATGACGAGCGGAATAAGCTTTTCCGGGAAGTGGTAGGGGCCGTAGTTGTTGGAGCAGTTGGTGGTCAGCACCGGCAGGCCATAGGTGTGGTGGTAGGCGCGGACCAGATGGTCCGAAGCGGCCTTGCTCGCAGAGTACGGGCTGTTCGGTTCGTACTGGTGGGTTTCGGTGAAGGCCGGATCATCCTTGGCCAGAGAACCGTAGACTTCGTCGGTTGACACATGGAGAAACCGGAATTCATTTTGGGCCGGTTTGTCGAGTTGACCGTAGTAGGCCCGGACTGCTTCGAGCAGACGAAAGGTGCCGACGATATTGGTCTGGATAAAATCTTCAGGGCCATGAATGCTGCGGTCGACGTGCGATTCGGCCGCAAAATTGACCACCGTCCGCGGCTTGTGTTCGGCCAGCAACTTCGACACCAGATCGAAGTCGCCGATGCTGCCCTTGACGAAGATATGCCGCGCATCGCCATCGAGCGACGCGAGGTTTTCCAGATTGCCAGCGTAGGTCAGGTCATCGAGGTTGATGACCGGCTCATCGGACTGAGCCAGCCAGTCGAGAACAAAATTACTGCCAATGAAACCTGCCGCGCCTGTAACCAGAATCATGTGTACTCCATCGATAAGCATGCCCGGACCGATTTTCTCACAAGCCTCAATCATTCACCCGATTCTGCCGCAGACCACGACAGGACGGTTCCAATTGAGTGATGCCTCCGGGCTCAAGGTAACGGCGCTTCTGTAAGGAAACCCGCAGGCTCGTTTTCTGCAACAGGAGCGCTATCACGCTCCCGCTGGCACGATTTCACTGCGGATGGCAGCACGCTTTTAGTCTTTGCTGTCTCAATAGCGATGGCCAGCGTTCCAGAAAGCCATCCGCCATCAGGCAATTACGAATATCAGGGCAAATTCGCCAAGCTGGCTTCTGAAACCGCCCACTCCGAGCTACTTCCCGGCAGCACCTTTGTTGACGGCCGCATCGGCAGCGACGGCCGGCGCGGCGGCTGCAAACTCTCCGGCATATTCGATTTTGGCCTTCTCGCGCAGCGCTTTTATGGCACTGCGGGCCATATCGGTTTTTTGCTTGTTGCTGATGAAGTTCTCGATAAAGGGCTTGGCCTTGGCTTCATCCATTGGCTCTGATTTGCTGGCAAGCACGGTGACGATGACGGCACGCCCCTGATTGTCGAGCATCTGTACCTGACCGTCCTTGGCTTGCGCCAGACGCGGCAGCAGGTCGAGGGCCAGTTGCTCGGCCGCCTTGACGCTGATCCCACCGGTGACTTCGACCCCCCTGGCCTTAAGATCGTTTACGGTATCGGCTACCGATTTGCCACTGCCCAACTGCGCCTTCACGTCAGCGATAATTTCCGGCGTAGCTGCAAAAGCCACTTCTTCGAGGCGGTAGATCTTGCGATTGGCGAAGAGTTCGGGATGTTCGCCGTAGAACTTGGTGACTTCCTCTGCAGAAGGCTTGCCTTCCTTGGACACCTTCTGTTCGATAAAGGCACGCGCCAGTATTTCGCGGCGCGCACTTTCAATAGCCTGAACGACGTTCGGCATGCGATCGAGCTTGGACTCCACGGCCTGCTGGACAGCCAATTCCTGATCGATGAGGCTTTCCAGCACCTGGCGCCTGGCAGCATCAGCCTTGTCGGCAGGGATGTTGGGAGTGCGCTGCAGAACGGAATTGACCTGTGGAACGGAAACTTCACCGCCGTTTACTTTTGCTGCAACCTGGGCGGTGGCACTCTTCTCCGGCGTGCGTTCGCCGCAGGCACCCAGCACCAGGGTGGACAAAACAACAGCGGAGATCGTATTGAGCTTTTTCACAGCGTCACCTTCAATAGATTTTCAGTGGATTCCCGGATGGTACACGTCACCTGAATATGGGGTGCGAAGCACGGCCAAAATCGGGCTGCCGCTTGGGGCGACGTATTCATCATCGATGTTGTGCTTCTCGATATTCAGTTCGGACCAAAGTACAGGCCATTTGCCATGTCATGCCGGCGAATGTGGCGCGAGCCATCCACAGGAAAATTGGCTGTGGCAAAAACCGCCCACGATATGTAGCCACGAACGCCGATATGACATCATGCTTGGAATGCTACCACATGTGAAAAACGCCGTTTTTTGTAGTGAGCGTATTCTTCCCGGCTAGCGCTCCTTGCCGGGCGGCAACAACTCACTGATGAGGTCAGAAATCAAGCCGGCGGTAGTCCCATGGCGATCACGATCCGGGTTGTACTCGACTATTTCCAGCGCCCTCAGCCCTGGCAAGCCGCCTGTCCTTCGCAAGGTCTCCACAACGTCGTGAACAACCAGGCCATCCGGCTCCGGACTGCCCACACCAGGAGCAAGCTGGGGGTCAATGGCGTCCAGGTCCACCGTAATGCCGAAACCATCCGCCGCACCGGTAACAATGTCGATAGCTTCATCGAGGCACTGGGCAAATCCTCGACGAAGAATCTCGTCGCTGTCGATGATGCGCACCTGCATACGCTGCAGAAACTCGAGCTCTTCCGCTTCGTAGCTGCGCGGACCAATGACGACAGTGTGTGCGGGGCAGACCTGCGTGCCAGTCAGGCCGATATTCAGCAATCGCTTGTCACCGCGCCCAAGCAGGCAGGCCAGCGGCATGCCGTGGATCGCACCCGAGTAGCTGGTTTCCGGGGTATGACTATCAAGGTGTGCATCGATCCAAAGCAGTCCTATTGGTCCGCCCATCGCTCGGGCAACACCACTCCAGGTGCCGATGGCAACGGAATGGTCGCCACCGATAACAACAGGAAACTCATCCGCATTGAGCGCCACCACTACCTCATCAGCAAGGTTACGGCACAGGCCGGCGATTCGTCCGGCAACCGAAACGCCTTCGGTCTCCGGCACGAACAGTGTTTTCCCCCAATCGATCAGCGGATGATGCTCAAGTTCATGCCAGGCTTGTGAACGATGGAAAGCGACCGGGCCATCTTCGCAAGCTTGATCCTGGGCACCGATACCGCTGGCTGCACCAATGATGCGAACGCGCTCGACCGGGCGATGATGGCGAGGCTTCATGCGCCGATTGCTCCCAAGCGGCGGCGCAAGTCGACCATCTCTGCTTCAAGCGCAGCCACCCTCGCCTTCAACTCCTCGACTTCCTGGCCAACCGGGTGCGGTGATTTCGTTGGCGCTGCGGTTTCGATTTCCGGCTGGCCGCTGAGCAGATGCGCCCAGCGGTTTTCCCGCGATCCGGGCAGCCGTGGCAGCTCGACGACCAGGGCGCCCGCCTCCCGGCTCGCCAGTTCTTCGAGGAAGGCTTCAACCGACGAAATGTCGGCAAAGCGGTGCAGGCGTTCGCAGTTGAGACGCAACTCGCCCGCCGTTTGCGGCCCCCGCAGCATGAGCACGGTGAGCAGGGCCGAGGCTTGGGTTGGAATGGCGAGTATCTTTTCGAGACGATGTTCGAATCGGCTGACCCGGCTGCCGCTGATTTCATTGACCAGCCAGAGGCCTTTCAGGACATCGATGGCCTGCACGACATCGCTTTCTCTCGCTTCGATGACCGGGTTGCGACTGGTTTTCTGGTTACAGCCGGCCACGAGCGCATTGACCGAGAGCGGATAGGTGTCAGGCACAGTGCGCTGTTTTTCGACCAGCGTGCCGAGTACGCGGGTTTCCAGCAAGGAGAGCATGGGTAGTGGTTCAGCCATGGAGGTCGTTTCCTGAATGTGGTTGAATTGCCCTGGGCGGCTCGGCTTTCGCCAGACGTTCCGGGTCGCGCAGCCAGGCTCGGTAGATCTGCAGGGCGACATGCGCGTCGTTGGCAGCGTATAACAACTGGCGTTCGTTGAGACGTACACTGGCCCAGTTGCTGGTGCCTACCTTTTTCGATTTCTGAAATTTCTGGCCGAAGTAGTGGGCAACGGCAACTTTGGCCCCGACCGTGCCGCGATGTCCGGGTCCGCGCAGGGCTTCGCCAAGGTCGAGGACATTGGCCAGTTCGATGCCCAAACGCGAACGCAGGGCGCTGCGGTCGTTGCCAAGGCCAAAGCCGACCTTGAGCACATTCGGCGCGGCGAGGATCTGCCGCAGCGCATCATGGTTGGCAGCAACCACAACGGGAAAAAGATAGACGTGTTCGTCGGTAGCCAGTTGAACGAGGTGAGGCCCGGTGGAAATCTCGCCTTTCAGGAAGGTGGGTTTCGACTCGGTGTCGAAACCGATGGCTGGTGCCGCGAGTAAGGCGGCGAGTGCCCGCTCGACGACGGCAGCATCGCCAACCAGGCTGATTCGGGCCATCGTGACGCCGTGGTAGATTGGCAGCTCACTTGCAGCGAGCATGCTGCGGCTGATTGTCACTTCGCTCAAGTTCGCGCGCTCCGGGTCCGTTCCATCTTCGTTGCCAGCAGCATCCATGTATCCTTCAGCTTTTATCCAGAAGCAAGTGTATGGGATCACGCCGGCCGACGGGCCTTTTCTCGCGCATATGGTCGCTCTTTTTCAGCCGACCCGCCCCGCTTTCCGACTACGCGCGGGCCCGGCAATTGATTGCGGCGGTGGATCGCGGCGGCATTCCGCTCAATCCGGCGAAGGTCAATGCCATCGCCCGCGATCTCGGCCTTGAGGTACCACGCCACGCGCCGGTCGAGGCGACCATCGAGCGCATCCGCCTCGCCCTCGCCCGTTCTACCGAAGCATGAGCAAGCACTGGTTCCTGTACATGATCGAGTGCGTCGACGGCAGTATCTACACCGGCATCGCGGTCGACGTGGCCGATCGCTACGCCGCCCACTGCGCAGGCACCGGTGCCCGCTATACACGCTCACATCCGCCGCTCCGACTGCTTGGCTATGAAAACCATCCCGATCGGTCATCGGCCTCTAAGGCGGAATACCGGATCAAGCAGCTGTCGCCCGGCGAGAAACGCCAATACGCTGAATCGTTGGCCCTTGGCCGGACAGAAGCTTGACGCTGACTATGCCGGCGAACTTAGAATGCATGACGATGACCGGCAAGACAAACCCGGCCTGATTTTGATGGAGACTTGAAATGCGAGCAGCCCAGCGTGCATTCGGACTATTCCTGACAGCCATCATGATGTTTGGCGCTGCATGGGCAGCGCCGGCGCCGGAGGCCAAGGCACTCAACACCGAGGCCGCGCCGCCGGAAGCCAGCCTGATCGTTTTCAACCGCACTTTGACGGTTTTCCGCACTCACTTTCTCGGGGCGACGCCGGCAGTACGCGCCGCACGGGCCCGCTCGGTAATCGAGGAATCGTTGCGCCAGGGTGGCGATCTGGCCGTCACCATCAGGGCAAATCCCGAGGGGCAGTTCATTGTGCTCGATGACCGCCTGGCTTTCGTCATCACAGCCGGCGATGCCGAGCCACTGTTGCAGGAAACACCGGAGGCGGTCGCCCAGCAGGCGGCGCGACGACTTGAGCAGATTGTCGCCGCAACACGGGAATCGAGAAACATGGAGTCGCTCGTCACGGCGCTGGGCGCCACGACGCTGGCGACGCTGGTCTTCGGCTTGCTGTTGTGGACGCTGAGCCGGCTGCGCGGCTGGCTGGCCAAGGCCCTTTTAAGCAAAGCTGAGCGCAAGGTGGAGAACCTGAAAATCGGCAATCTGCAGCTGATCGAGGGCGAATACCTGCTGCCTTTCCTACGTCGATTGCTCGGCATCCTCCACTGGCTGGTGGTGCTGTTGCTGAGCTATGAATGGCTCAGTTTCGTGCTCTCGCGTTTCCCCTACACCCGGCCGTGGGGCGAGCGCCTCAACGACTACCTGCTGAACGTCGCGGGCGGGCTGCTCGAAAGCATCCTCAGCGCCATTCCCGGCCTGGGCGTAGCGCTGGTGATTTTCATGTTGGCGCGCGTGTTCATTGGCTTCCTCGGACGTTTTTTCGAGCGCGTGTCGCACACCGGAGCCCCGGTCAGCTGGCTGGCACCGGATACCATGCCGACGACACGTCGGCTGTTCAGCATCGGCATCTGGCTGTTCGCCATCGCCATGGCCTACCCTTACTTGCCGGGTGCCCAGACCGAGGCGTTCAAGGGGCTGTCAGTGCTGCTCGGCCTGATGGTCTCGCTCGGTGCGTCGAGCGTGGTTGGCCAGGGTGCGGCCGGGCTGATCCTGACTTACACGCGGACCATACGGGCCGGTGAGTATGTGCGGATCGGCGAACACGAAGGTACGGTGGTCAGGATAGGCATGTTCACGACCGGCATTCGAACCGGCCTCGGCGAGGAACTGACGCTACCCAATTCGATGATCACCGGTGCGGTGACCAAGAATTACTCGCGCACCGTTGATGGCACGGGTTATGTGGTCGATACGAGTGTGACCATCGGCTACGACACGCCATGGCGGCAGGTCGAGGCCATGCTGATCGACGCTGCGAAGCGCACACAGGGTATTCTCGACAATCCCCCGCCTGTGGTGTTCCAGACCAATCTTTCCGATTTCTACCCGGAATACCGCCTGGTCGCCCAGGCTATCCCGCGCAGCCCGCGGCCGCGCGCCGAGGTACTGAGCCAGCTCCACGCCAACATTCAGGATGTATTCAACGAGTATGGCGTGCAGATCATGTCGCCACACTACCTCGCCGACACGGCCGAGGCCAAGGTGGTGAAACCGGACGACTGGTACCCTGCACCGGCCAAACGGCCGCTTTGAATTTTGGGCAAAAATTCCCGGTTGACCGTGGCATCCGGCTCGATTCGCCAAGCCGACATTCAATCAAACAGCAACGCTCGTCCTTGAATGCCAAGGCGATTGTTATGCGCGTTTCGCGTTAACGGACACTCACCCAAGGCGCCGTTAGCGCGTACCTGGAGGTGTACTGGAGTAATCCGGCAGTATCGCCGGCATCCTTACTGCAGCGCTCGCCCGTGCATTTTCTGCGGCTTGCCTTTCTGTGTAAGCTTTTTGCCTTTCAAGCTCTTTCTGGGCAGCCACCGGGTCCGATACCGACTCGCTCGGCGTAATTTTTTCTATTGCCATTCCCTTGCGGCACGGGAGGTCAGAATAGAAAACCTCTCCAGAGCGCGTGTTGCAAGTAAAGACATCAGCCCGTGATGCTGACGTAGCGCAGAGTATCGCAATGACGATGATGAAGCGCATGGGTATCTCCCTTCGAATTTCCCTAATCTACGCTCCAGCAAAAGAAGCCACAAGACACCCGCCAAACGCCATCCGCTTTGCCTTGTAACCTAAAGAATCGGCAATGTCAGCAGAAGGCCTGTATCAGGACGGCCGGAAAATCGGTGATCGAAAATTCAGGCCCGATCTAAAAAAATGCCATTTGGATGGCGCATTCGGCTTAACGTGGTGAACATGAGGGGGCCACAACAAAAAAGCGCCCCGAGAGGCGCTTGTTTGCTTGATGCTTGGCGGACACGCAGGGATTCGAACCCTGGATCCAGGTTTTGCCCGGATGCACCCTTAGCAGGGGTGTGCCTTCGACCACTCGGCCACGTGTCCTTGCCTGCTACAACGAGGCGCGGATGATATAGCCTCCGCGCCCTTTGGTCAAACTTACTGGTCTAGACCGAAGGTGCGGTGCAGTACGCGAACGGCAAGTTCCAGATACTTCTCGTCGAGAACGACAGAAATTTTGATTTCGGAGGTCGAAATCATCTGGATGTTGATGCCTTCGTCAGCGAGGGCCTTGAACATCTTGGAGGCAACGCCCGGGTGCGAGCGCATGCCGACACCGACAGCCGAAACCTTGCAGATCTTGTTGTCACCGGTGATCTGACGGGCACCCAGCTTGGCCTTGACGCCTTCGAGAATGCCCTGTGCCTTGGCGTAGTCGCCACGATTGACGGTGAAGGAAAAGTCGGTGGTGCCGTCGTGACCAACGTTCTGGATGATCATGTCGACGTCGATGTTGGCGTCGGCGATGGCACCGAGAATCTGATAGGCGATGCCCGGGGTATCGGGAACGCCGAGCATGGTGAGCTTGGCTTCGTCGCGGTTGAAAGCGATACCGGAAATGATCGGTTGTTCCATGTTCTTGTCTTCCTCAACAGTGATCAGCGTGCCGTCCCCTTCGTCCTGGAAGCTGGACAGCACGCGCAGTTTGACCTTGTATTTGCCGGCGAATTCGACCGAGCGAATCTGCAGCACCTTGGAGCCGAGGCTGGCCATTTCGAGCATTTCCTCGAAGGTGATGGTGTCGAGCTTTTTGGCTTCCGGGACGACGCGCGGGTCGGTAGTGTAGACGCCATCGACGTCGGTGTAGATCTGGCACTCGTCAGCCTTCAGCGCGGCCGCAAGGGCGACGCCGGAGGTGTCGGAACCGCCGCGACCGAGCGTGGTGATGTTGCCGTGCTCGTCAACGCCCTGGAAACCGGCGACGACGACAACATGGCCGGCATCGAGATCGCGCCGCATGTTGGACTCGTCGATGGACAGGATGCGCGCCTTGGTGTGGGTGCTGTCCGTTAGCACCTTGACCTGGCCGCCTGTATAGCTCTTGGCCTTGCAGCCGATATCCATCAGCGCCATGGAAAGCAGGCCAGTAGTGACCTGTTCGCCGGTAGACATGATGGCATCCAGCTCGCGCGGATCGGGAGTAGCCTGAACTTCCTTGGCCAGTGCGATCAGCTTGTTGGTTTCGCCGCTCATTGCTGAGACGACGACCACAACTTGATGGCCCTGTGCCTGGAACTTGGCAACGCGTTTGGCGACATTCTTGATGCGTTCGGGATTCCCGACCGACGTACCGCCGTATTTTTGAACAATCAACGCCATGGATTCATCCGGTTAAACGTTGGAAACATGAAAAAGAGGGCAGGATTTTACCCCACCCAGTTCTTTTTCCGAAAGGAAACAACGACTACAGATCAGCCAGCGAACGCAGATGAGCGCCAACGCTACGCGCCAGCGACGTCATGACGTAACCGCCTTCGAGCATTGAGACGACACGCTTGTTGCACATTTCGGCGGCCAGCGATTTCAATTGGTCGGTGACCCAGGCGTAGTCTTTCTCGAGGAACTTGAGGTTGCCCATGTCGTCCTCAAAATGCGCATCGAAACCGGCGGAGATGAGGATCATCTGCGGCTTGAATTCGCGCAGGCGCGGCATCCACACCTGCGTGACGGCGTCGCGGAATTCCTCGCCACCGCAACCGGAAGCGAGGGGCACGTTGCACATGTTGAAGGCCGGTTTGTCAGTGCCGCTGTAGGGGTAGAAAGGGTGCTGGAAGATCGAACACATGAGCACCTGCTCATCACCGGCGAAACAGTCTTCGGTGCCGTTGCCATGGTGAACGTCGAAGTCAATGATAGCCACGCGCTCGAGGCCATGTACCTTGAGCGCATGCCTGGCTGCTACGCCGACGTTGTTGAAGAAGCAGAAGCCCATCGGATTCGCTTTTTCGCAGTGATGGCCAGGCGGACGCACGGCGCAGAAGGCGTTTTCGATTTCGCCCTTCATGACGAGGTCGACCGCAAGACAGCCCGAACCGGCTGCCCGCAACGCGGCCTGCCAGGTGTGCGGATTCATCGCTGTATCGGGGTCGAGGTGCACGACGCCATGTTCGGGCGAAGCACGCTTGATGCGCTCAAGGTGCGAGGCAGGATGAACCTGCATCAGTTGTTCGAAGGTTGCGAGCGGCGCATCGTAATAAACGAAATAGGCATCGATCCCTTGTGCGATCAGGTGATCGTTGATGGCTGTCAGGCGCTGCGGGCATTCCGGGTGATGCGAACCCATGTCGTGCAACTGGCAGTCACGATGGGTGATGATGGCAGTGGTCGTCACTTGTTCTCTCTCTGCGAAGCGGCGCACCAAACGGCGCACGTCGAATTGTCATTATCGTCCCAATCATCGCGCGGCTTCAAGCATTAGAATCGCTTTAAACACACTGAGTAGATTCATATGACGCTGAAAAACACACTTTCTGGTCTTGCTGGTCATCCCCGAGCGTTCGATGGCGTCCTTGATCAGGCTGGCCGGATCATTCTAGGCAAGGACTACGAAATCCGTCTGGCCATTGCCTGTCTGCTGGCGAACGGCCATTTGCTCATCGAAGACCTGCCCGGCCTGGGCAAGACGACGCTCGCCCACACGCTGGCCCGGTTGCTCGGGCTGCAGTTCTCGCGCATCCAGTTCACCAGCGACTTGCTGCCGGCCGACATCACCGGTGTTTCGATTTTCGAGCGAGACAGAAGCGAATTCCGTTTCCTGCCTGGCCCTGTTTTCGCCCAGTTGGTGCTGGCCGACGAGATCAACCGAGCCACGCCGAAAACCCAGAGCGCTTTGCTGGAAGCGATGGAGGAAGGTCAGGTGACGGCTGAAGGCCAGACACGCCCGTTGCCGACACCCTTTTTCGTTATTGCCACGCAAAACCCGGCGCACCAGATCGGTACTTTTCCCCTGCCCGAATCCCAACTCGACCGTTTCCTGATGCGTATCGAACTCGGCTACCCGGACCGCATTGCCGAACGCGCCCTGCTCGCTGCTGGCGGCCAGCGGCGACGGGTCGAGGAATTGACGCCATTGCTCTCACCCGACAACCTTCCCGCCTTGCAGCAGGAAGCATCAGCCATCCACGCAGCCGGTCCGCTCATCGACTACATCCAGGCCTTGGTTGAAGCAACCCGCCAGACGCCAACCTTTCAGCACGGTCTCTCGCCTCGAGCCGGCCTAGCCCTGCTCGCTGCCGCCCGCGCCTGGGCCTGGCTGGCCGGGCGTGACATGGTGCTCCCAGACGATGTGCAGGCTGTTCTGCCAGCAGTTGCCCGGCACCGCCTGCGCTCTGCCCAGGGTGGCGGCTACGCGCTGGCTGAGGATATCGCGGCCTTGATCCGCAGCGTCGCCATTCCCTGAGTTTCGTGGGTCTAGTTGCCAACCTGCAGCAGAAACTGTTTCGCTGGCGAAGCGACGGTACTGCCCCCTTGCGGCTCGGCCAGCGGCGGATTTTCATCATTCCATCGCGTGGCGGACTGCTGTTTGCGTTAGCACTAATTGTCATGTTGATCGGCGCCATCAATTACAACCTGGCGCTCGGTCACGCGCTGGTTTTTCTGCTTGCCGGGCTCGGCATCGTCGGCATGATCCATACCTTTCGCAACCTGCATGGGCTGGTCATCACGCCGGGACGCAGCACCCCGGTATTTGCCGGGGAAGCGGCACATTTTCAGATCACGCTCGAGAATGATCGCCCGACACCGCGCCTGGGGCTTGAACTGGAGGCCGAAACCGGCAACCCGGTGTCTGCTACGGTCGACCGGAAAAAAAACGCGAAAATGAATATCCCGGTCAGCGCCAAAACGCGCGGCTGGCTGCCCCTGCCGCGCGTCCGCCTGACGACCCGCTATCCGCTCGGGCTGTTCACCGCCTGGGCTTATCTGCAACCGGCCATGCGTTGCCTGGTTTATCCGCAGCCGATTGCTGCACCGCTACCGGTTTCATCTCCCACCCCAGTTGGGGGCGAGCGCAGCGGCGACGGTGGCCAGGAAGACTTTGCCGGATTTCGCGACCGCCAGCCAGCCGACTCGCCGCGCCATGTTGCCTGGAAGGCTAGCGCACGTAACGCAGGCGATCGTCCCTTGCTGATCAAACAATTCGCTGGTGGCGCGCAGGTTGAGTTGATGCTCGATTGGCAGCTGACTGACGCCGGCATGGCCGACGAAACCCGCATCGGCATCCTGACCGGATGGGTGCTCGCCGCGGATGCGGCCGACGCCCACTACGGACTGCGCCTGCCCGGCCTCGACATCCCCAACGGCAGCGGCGAGCGCCATCGCCAACGCTGCCTCGAAGCCCTCGCTCTTTTCCAGCCATGAGCACGCCGGCCCGCGAAGCCCTCGACCGTCACGCCACACCCTGGCTGTTCGCCACCGCGCTGGCAACAACGGCACCGCATTTCATCCACCAGCCCGTGTGGCTCAGCGCTGTGGCCAGCGCCCTGCTGCTGTGGGCCTTCTGGCTTTGGTGGAAAGACCAGCGCCTGCCCGGCCGCTGGATATTGATACCGCTGGTCGGCGCCGGCAGTGCTGGCATCCTGCTCGAGTTCCACACCCTGTTCGGACGCGATGCCGGGGTGGCCATGCTGGTCATGTTCATGACCATGAAGCTACTCGAACTGAAGTCGCGGCGGGACGCGATGGTAGTCGTCACCCTCGGCTATTTCCTGCTCCTCACTCATTATCTTTTTTCGCAAAGCATTCCGACCGGACTCTGGCTGCTGGCGGCGATGTGGCTGGTCACGGCTACGCTGATTCGCCTTCATGGCGGACCAGCCAGTTCGCCACGCGACACGCTGCGCTACGCCGGCGTGCTGAGCTTGCAGGCCGTGCCCTTCATGCTCGTGCTGTTTTTACTCTTTCCGCGCATTTCCGGACCACTCTGGGGATTGCCTACCGACGCCCACGCTGGCAAGACGGGGCTATCGGACACCATGTCGCCGGGTAGCATCGCCGAGCTTGTCCAGAATGCCGACATCGCCTTTCGCGTACGCTTCGACGGGCCACTACCGCCCCGGCAGAAGCTTTACTGGCGCGGCCCGGTCATGGAGCAATTTGACGGCGCAACGTGGCAACCACACAAAGGCCGCAGCCCGTCGCCGCAACTGGAAAGCCTGTCGCCGCCCATCGGCTATGAAACCACACTGGAAGCCCACAACCAGCGCTGGCTGCTGGCCCTCGATGCCCCCCGGGACCTGCCGGCGGAATTCAGCCAAAATGCTACGTTGACCGCAGTAACCCAGAACCCCATCAACGAGCGGCAGCGATTCCAGCTATCGGCGAGCCTGGAATACCGCTTCAACGCGAACGAAGACCCGCTGGTGCTGCAGCGCAATCTCGCCCTGCCTGCCGGCAGCAACCCGCAGACGCGCGCGTTGGCCGAGCAGTGGCGAAGCACCAATACGGCCGAAGGCGTCATCGACAAGGCGCTAGCCCTGTTTGCCGCTGAGTTCACGTATACGCTGCAACCGCCGCTACTTGGCCGACACAGCGTCGACGACTTCCTCTTCCGGAGCAAGCGTGGCTTCTGCGAACACTACGCCGCCGCCTTCGTCGTGCTCATGCGTGCTGCTGGCGTTCCTGCTCGCGTTGTCGGCGGCTATCAGGGTGGCGAATTCAACCCGCTCGATCAATACCTCGTCGTCCGACAGTCCGATGCACACGCATGGACGGAGGTTTGGATAAAGCAAAAAGGCTGGGTGCGCATCGATCCGACCGCAGCCGTATCGCCATCGCGCATAGAAACCGGCATCGCCAACGCCCTGGCGTTTGGCGAGCCGCTACCGTTGCTCCTCCAGGTACGTTCCGAGTGGGTTAGGGCCTTGCGCTACCGCTGGGAGGCGATCAACAACGCGTGGAACCAGGGCGTGCTGGGCTACAACCCTCAGCGTCAGCGCGAGTTTCTGTCCCGCCTCGGCCTCTCCGAAACCGACTGGAGAAGCTTGGCCATTGCACTGGGTAGCACCTGTGGCCTGCTCGTCGCCGGCCTGATGGGTTGGGCGCTTTACAAGCATCCGGAGCGCGACCCCGTCGTTCGCCTATGGCATAAAGCGCTGCGACATCTCGCCCGAAGAAAGGTAGACTACCTGCCGTGGGAAACGCCACTGGACCTGGCCCGACGTGTTCGGAAACAGCATCCTGAACTGGCCGAACCCTTCCAGCGCGTTGTCGACGCCTACCTCGTGGCGCGCTACGGCAATACCGACCAACACCTGAATACCCTGCGCGACGCCATCGCGCAATTGCGATGAATACACCGAAACTGACGCTTGTCCCCCTGCTGCTGGCCACCATGATCACGCTGGCCCACGCCACGCCAAATTCCGCACCCAAAGCCCCGAGCTTCGCCGATGACCCGGCAGCCATCGAATTTGCCCGCGATCTCGAAACGCGCCACGGCTTCAACGCAGATGAGTTGATCAACCAGTTCGCACAAACTCGCCCGAACGCCACGGTTCTCAAACTGATCAAACCGCCCGCCTCCCCCCTGCAGCGCTCGTGGGAACGCTACCGTCCCCGCTTTCTGAACGACCGCCGCATCGATCGCGGGACCCGCTTTTGGCAGGAAAACGCTGCGCAACTGGCCAAGGCGTCGGCCGTCTATGGTGTACCGGAAGAAATCATCGTTGCCATTATTGGCGTTGAAACCGAATATGGCCGAAACACAGGCGGTTTCGGCGTATTCGAAGCCCTCTCGACGCTGGCCTTCAATTATCCGCGCCGAGCCGAGTTTTTCCGAACGGAGCTTGAACAGTTCCTGCTGCTGGCGCGAGAGAACAAATTGGACCCGATGGCCGTGAAGGGCTCGTTTGCCGGCGCCATCGGCATTCCGCAATTCATGCCGGGCAGCCAGCGCCGCTACGCCGTCGATTTTGATGGTGACCAGCGTGTCGATCTTGCCAGCAGTGTCGACGACGCCATTGGCAGCGTTGGCCGC
Source organism: Dechloromonas sp. (assembly GCA_016790815.1). Lineage (GTDB taxonomy): Bacteria > Pseudomonadota > Gammaproteobacteria > Burkholderiales > Rhodocyclaceae > Azonexus. The sequence goes on along the minus strand of JAEUOG010000079.1, from coordinate 14,183 downwards.
TTTCTTGAGCAACATGGCTGGCAAGCTGGGCAGCCCATCGCCGTACCCGCTACAACGTCCGGTACGCCGGAGGCCGAACTGATTCAGGCAGGTATCCGTCCCAGCCTCAAGGTTGCCGACCTTGCAGGCAAGGGCATAACAGCAAACATCGACCCGCAAGCGACCGCCGCGTTGATCGACCTCGTATCACCGGGACGTGAGACGGAGTATTGGCTGGGATTCGAGAATTTTTATGTAATTACCCGCTACAACCGATCGAGTTTCTACGCCATGTCGGTCTTTCAGCTGGGCGAGGAAATCCGTAACCGGATGTGCGCCCGACAATCGACTACAACAGAGAATCGCGCGCGATATTGCCGCGTTTGATTATCTTGCGCAGGCGGTCCAGACCTTCCATCTGAATCTGCCGGACCCGCTCGCGAGTCAGCCCGAGATCATGAGCGATGACATCCAGCGTCGCCAGATCGGCCCCATTCAGACCGTAACGACGCTCCAGGACTGAACGCTGGCGCTCGCTCAACTGGCCCAGCCAGTCGTCAACCAGCGAACCGACTTCGCTCGACTGCAACAGCAACTCAGGGTCGCCGGAACCATCGTCAGCAATGACCTCGGCAATAGTGTGGTTTGGATCAATGTCGAGCGGGGCGTCGAGCGAGGCGATGTGTTCGTTGAGTGACAGCGTGCGCCGAACATCCTCAACCGTCCAGTCAATCAGTGCTGCGATACGCTCAACCGTTGAATCCCGCTTGTCCGCCGATTCCAGATGGCGCATTGCGCGCAGGACAACATTGATTTCCTTGATGATATGCACGGGCAGTCGGATGGTACGCGACTGATTCATGATGCCGCGCTCGATATTCTGGCGTATCCACCACGTAGCGTAGGTTGAAAAACGGAACCCCCGCTCCGGATCGAATTTTTCCAGCGCATGGATCAATCCGAGGTTACCCTCCTCGATAAGGTCGAGCAATGGTATGCCGCGATTCAGATAATGTTTGGCAATATTCACGACAAGTCGCAGATTGTGCTCAATCATGCGCTGACGGGCGGCGAAATCGCCAGCGCGAACGAGGCGCGACGTAGCCAACTCCTCCTCTGGCGTGAGGAGCGGTTTGGCCCCGATCTCGTTCAGATAAAGCTGGGTGACATCTTCAAGCAACTCGATTTCGGGCACAGCCAGTTCTGGCTCAGGCAGCAGGACAGTTTCATCGGGCTGCCCCTCAAATTCCTCGTCCAACTCTTCAGCAATGTCGCTCATCTTTTCGGCAGATAAAGAACCGGATCAACCGGTTTGCCCTGTTTGCGGATTTCGAAGTGCAGCTTCACCGAATCCGAATCTGTATTGCCCATCTCTGCAATCTTCTGGCCACGGCTGACCTGTTGGCCTTCCTTCACGAGAATTTTGCGATTGTGCGCATAGGCCGAAAGGTAGGTCGCGTTGTGCTTGACAATGACCAACTCGCCAAAGCCGCGCAGCCCGCTACCGGCGTAAACTACCTTGCCATCACCTGCAGCCAGGACGGGATCACCCGCCTTGCCGGCAAAGTCCAGACCCTTGTTGCCTGAATCACTGTACGGCGCCGTCAGTTTGGCCGATGTCGGCCACATCCACGGCACATCGTCCGGGCCCGTTGCGGCCGCTGGTGCAGCCTCCGGCTTTATTTCAGGCTTTACGTCAGTCGGCTTGGCGGCATCGACGCCAACCTTGTTCAGGCGGGCGTAGGCCTCATCAGAATAGGGTTCCTTGCCAACACGTGGTTCACGCTTGAACGTGCCGCTCGAGGACGGTGAGACTCCAACTACGGGCTGATCCAGGGATCTGGATTCGACATCGGCCCCCGCTGAAATCGGTTTGACAATCGCACCATCAGTCGCCGGATCGGCAGTCGCAGCTGGCGGCGCAACGCGCAGAATCTGCCCTTCCTTGATCGTGGACGGATTGGCGATGTTGTTCCAGCTCGCAATATCGCGATGATCCTGGCCGTTCTCGAGGGCGATCCGATACAGGGTATCGCCACGCTTGACCGTGTAATAGCCTGGACCTGTTGGCTGGGCCGCGGTCCTGGCCGACGAAGTGGAACGATCAACGGCCGGCACCGGCTGCTGAGAAATACAGCCAGCCAAAAACAGCACGGGAAAAATTGCGGCGGCGATACGAATCATTGCGTTCCTGAAAGTAACGGGACAAAGCGCACAGCATCCAGTCGGGTTTCGACATATCCCTGAGGCGTATGCTCAATGAAGCTAAGATACTGCTCAGCGGCACCAACTGGCAAGACCATTCTCCCATCAGGGGCAAGTTGCTGAAGTAGCGCTGGCGGCACACCAGACCCGGCTGCCGCCACTATGATGCTGTCAAACGGCCCGGCTTCTGGCAGCCCGAACTGGCCATCTGCATGCTTGAGACGAACATTGAATTGCTGCAACGTGCGCATGTTGGCCTTGGCCTTCTCGAGCAATGGCGCCAAGCGCTCGACTGCATAGACCTCGTTGGTCAACTGAGCCAGTACGGCAGCCTGATACCCACAGCCAGCGCCAATTTCCAAAGTTTTGCCAAGCGATTGCCGCCCATTAAGCAGAAGTTCGATCATGCGCGCCACAACGTAGGGCTGCGAGATGGTCTGCCCCATGCCCAACGGCAGCGCTGTGTCCTCATAAGCACGGGAGGCCAGTGCCTCCTCGACGAATACGTGGCGCGGGACGGCAGCCATTGCCTTGAGGACAGACTCGTTGCGGATACCTTTCTCACGCAAACGCTCGATCATGCGCGTCCGCGTCCGCTGCGAGGTCATTCCAATACCGTTCAACACACCGGGACTCACTGTATCCACTGACGTATCGAAGGCAACTGAGCTGAATGCGTCAGATCGATCTGCAAGGGTGTGATTGAAACAACGCCACGCTCGACAGCATTGAAATCGGTGCCTGGCCCCGAATCGGAAGCGGCACCGGCTGCGCCAACCCAATAAACAATTTCATTGCGCGGCGACGTCATTTTTACAACCGGCTCGGCTTTATGGCGACGTCCAAGACGGGTAACTTCCATGCCACTCAATTCAAAATAGGGAATATCCGGGACATTCACATTCAACAAAACCGGTTCTCGAATAGGATTACGAACAAATCGCTCAACCAATTCACGTGCAACCCGACCAGCCGTCGCAAAATTATTTCCATCAAAGCTGGTCAGGGAAACGGCGATCGACGGAATACCCAGTAAAAAGCCTTCGGTAGCAGCCGCTACTGTCCCTGAGTAAATTGTATCGTCGCCCATGTTGGCGCCATTATTTATTCCTGAAACGATAATATCCGGCAATTCATCGAGCATACCGGTAACGGCCAAATGAACACAATCAGTCGGCGTGCCGTTTACGAAATAAAATCCGCTGGCCGCTTGTTTCAACAGCAAGGGGCGATCTAGCGTTAGCGAATTGCTGGCGCCGCTACGATTCTGCTCGGGAGCAACGACGACTACATCTCCCAGACCATGCAAAGCCTCAGCCAGGGCAGCTAACCCAGGCGCAAAATAACCATCGTCGTTACTCAGCAGAATACGCATAGTCAGACAAGCAGGCTGTCCATCGAACCACCATTGGCGACCCAGGATTCAACCCATTTCGGCTTGCGACCACGACCCGTCCATTCAAGCTCGACATTTTGCGGATGGCGAAATTTAACCTTCACCTTATTGCCGGTAGCTGTCTTTACCTTCGTCTCCTTACCCAACAAATCCTCAATAGCATAACCACGTGTTTTTGCAAACGCACGTAATTCATTCAGGACATTAACCTTTTCCTGAGCCTCGCGACGTTTGATTTCAGCAGGAATCTGCTGCTGCAAGTCACGAAGTTGAGCAACGGAAAGTGCAGAAATATCCATGATTATTTCCTTATTGAAAGTAGTGGCGACAATCTAATTTAATTGATACGTTTTTTCAATACCGCCAATAAAAATCCGATGTTAAACCAATCATTTGATGAGGTTGGCCGGCGAATGCCTAATCTGCACAATTGAAGTCTACTATCGTTGCCAATCAAAGTCTTTATCAATCATACTTCCAATTTTTATTTTGAACCCTAATAACTACGGTCAACTGTAAAAAAAGGACTAATTCGAAAACCACATCAATCTGTCGCGGAGTATTTGGCCGAACAAATCGACTCCTCGACAAAACTTCAGATTACGATTGCAAAAGAAGCTGGATTTGAAAGCCCCAACATCCTTACGATGCTGAAGCAAGGGAGGACCAAGGTGCCTTTGAGCCGTGTTGGTCCTCTTGCCAGTGCGCTGAATATCAATCCGAGTCATCTCCTGCGCAAAGTGCTTGAAGAATATACTCCAGAGACTTGGACTGCCGTTGAAGAATGTCTCGGCCACCTGATCCTCTCAGAAGAGGAGGAAGCACTGATCAAAACATACCGCCAGATGCGCATCAGCCATTAAAACCGGCCCGAAGGACAATAAACACTGACCTCCGCATAAGTGTCACAGAAAGTGTCACTGTTTCGAGCAGATACGAAAAAGGCCAATCCGAAGATTGGCCTAACTCGTTGTTTCCATTGGTCGGGGCGGCGGGATTCGAACTCGCCCCCACCCCACGCAACTACGGGCTTCGCGGGCCTAGCCACCGATTCTGTCCCGCAGTTGTCCCCAAACACCGGGGCCGAACTATAGCACGTAGCTTCAACCGCAATCCAGACCACTCCAGCCATTTGCGCCATTCTACCTCACCGAGGCGTCTCAACAGCAGAGTCGGTTCTTCGCTTCAAGTCCAACCGCTCGCCAGTTCGAGTTACGGCCACCCAACGTGTAGCGCCTCCTAAACGAGCGGCATGCCGTTTGGCGACATCCTTCCAGGGCAGTTCCAGCGAATCCGACAAGTCTGCCGCCAGCCTAGCAACCTTGATACGACTCAGGTGCGACAACAGTTCTTCGAACAGCGACAACCGTAGATTGCGTGCACATTCGACCAAGTGCCGTGTTTCTTCTAGAGACTGAAACTTTCCAGCGTCACTCAGCAACTCAAGAATTGCACGTTCCTGTGTCGACACAGGAAGGTCAGCTCGACCGGTAGGCAACGGAGCCAGCCCAAGAGAAGCTGGCATGGAAGCATCGAAAATATGCGTTGTCTGGAGGCTGCAAGGGAAGTGCTCCGTTAGCCAGCTTGGCAATTTAGTCGGAGCATCACTCCATAGAGCAATCCGTTCCTTTGTTGGGATACTGTGTCGAACTCCACGCCATGCCAGCGCAGTCCTCCCCGACACATGGAGCCCGGGCGTTTGCTTCGCCAGTAGCGCCAAACTTGCACTCATATCGAGAGTATCGCCCGGTAGGAGGAACACACCTCTACCAAGCTTTGTGAGCCAGCCTGACCTTCCAAGCCGGGCGGCATGGTTAGCATCTAGGCCGAATTCGTCGCGCAACCACTGAGTTGTAAGTGGCTCGCCACGTGGAAGGCTAGATAGCAGGTGTTTGAATGAAAAATTTTCCATAGTGTGCTTTAAGTGAACACTGTAGCAATTTTTTCATACACAGCAAGGCCCCCTCAAAACAGAAGCCAAGCCAATCATTCAATTCACCGTATACGTATACTGACACCGTTTCAGGCTGCGCCGTGCATGGTTGATTCCGCGAAAGATTTCCAACTGAGCATCGATGTTTACAAACAATCCAAGAATCGTTAGATTGTAATTATGAAACCGACCATTACCAAGTCCTACCTCTACGAACACGTTGCCCGTATCGGCAAGGCGATTTCCAGCCCCAAGCGCCTGGAACTCATCGAACTGCTTGCTCAGGGCGAGAAGACCGTCGAAACCCTGGCCGCACAGGCCCACATCGACATGCGCCTGGCCAGTGCGCATTTGCGCGCGCTCCGCGAAGCCCGCCTCGTCGAAACCCGCCGTGAAGGCAAGTTCATCCACTACCGCCTGAGCGGCCCGGATGTCGCCCAGTTGTGGGTCAATGTCCGAGAAGTGGCTGAGGAGCACCTCGTCGAACTGCGAGTAGCACTCGACCAGATGGCAGCCTCGCCGGATTCGCTGTCATCGGAAAGCCGCGAGAGTCTGCTGACCAAGGCGCGAAGTGGCGACATCGTGGTCATCGACGTTCGCCCCGAAGCGGAATACGTCGCCGGCCACCTGCCATTTGCCCGTTCGCTACCGCTGGCCGAACTGGAGAAGCGATTGGCTGACCTGCCGGCCGGCAAGGAAATCGTTGCCTACTGCCGTGGCCCCTTCTGCCTGATGTCCGACGAGGCTGTGAAGCTGCTACGCCAACGCGGTTACACCGCCCACAAGATTACCGATGGCGTCAGTGAATGGCGTGCTGGCGGCCTGCCCATCGAGAACTGAAGTCAAAACCAAAACAGCGGAGACAACTCGTGAAGCATTTATCCATTTTCGCCCTGTGCGGCACCCTGGCCTTCTCGGCCATGGCGGCCGAGGTATCGATGGCCGTTCCCGGCGCCCAGACCGCCAATGGCCAGAAGGTACTGACATTCATCGCCAAGGACCCACCGGGTCAGCGCTGCAACGGCAACCTCCAGGTTGCTGCCGAGGTTGCCAACACCTACCGCGTCCCCATCCAGTTGCTGCCTTCCAGCCTGGCTCCCGGACTGCCGGCGCCGGCCGTCTTTTACGGCACCCAACTCATCGTCGCTGATGGCAAGGATTTCAATGGGGCCGCCAGCTACCAAATCGTTGCTGACGTGCTCGACATGGAGAGCGTGCCGAAGCAAGCCAAGTCAGGTCTGCTTTTCCAGGATGGGGTACGCAAGGATTTCGATGCCCTGAAGGCCACCATCAAGGCCGGGGGCAAGTAGCTTTCTCAATCACGCCCAAGGAGCCCTCCATGAATACGCTGTTCATCCTCAACGATGCGCCATATGGCTCGGAATGCAGCTACAACGCCCTGCGCCTGGCTCGCCAGCTCGGCAAGATGGAGGGTGAAACGGTACGCGTCTTTCTGATGGGCGACGCGGTCGCCTGCGCCAAGAGCGGCCAGAAGGTGCCCGATGGCTATTACAACGCCGGGGACATGGTGCGTATGGTCGGCGGTGAGGTGGGGCTCTGTGGTACCTGCATGGACGCACGCGGCATGGGGATTGAGCAGGTGGTGGACGGGGCCCGGCGCAGTACCCTGAAGGAACTGGCTGAATGGACGGCTGCCGCTGACAAGGTGTTGGTGTTCTAAGAATGAAAGGACGTGAAAGCAGCATGCCGAACGAGGCCTACTGGGACTCGTTCTTTCAGCCAGAAGGCATTCTCGACCGACTCCTGGTTAGCCAGGGCGGCTGCTACAACCTGGTCGAATTCGGCTGCGGCTATGGCACGTTCAGCCTTCCCGCGGCAAAGCGCACGCGGGGCACGGTCACCGCACTGGACATCGAACCTGAGATGATTGAGTTGGTGGCTGAACGAGCCAGGGCGGATGGCCTGCTCAATGTGCGAACCGAACTACGTGATTTTGTTGAGCAGGGAACAGGTGTCCCCGACTGTTCCCAGGGACATGCCATGGTCTTCAATCTTCTGCACATCGAAGACCCGCTGGCCCTCTTGCGTGAAGCCTATCGAACGCTTCGACCAGGTGCCATTCTCTCGGTGATTCACTGGCGCAGTGATATCGAGACGCCACGCGGGCCACCACTGGACATTCGGCCGAAGCCCGAACAATGTGCTTCCTGGTTATCAGAGACTGGGTTTGATTCGGTAGTTCATGTGGACCTGGGGCCGAGTGCGCCCTTCCACTTCGGGTTGCTGGCGCAGCGGCCGATGGTTTGAGACATGAAATAGATAGGGCACCGGTTGCCACCGATGCCCTTATTTAACGCTTAGCGGTTTCGTCCCGGGCCCATACCACCACCAGGACCCATTCCACCCATACCGCCGCCCATGCCACCGCCCGGTCCCATGCCACGACCTTGAGCACCTCCTTGAGCAGGCGGCGTATCCGGCAAGGTCACGCCTTGTTCCTTGGCGCGCAATTGCATCTGCTCATGGTGCTGCAACCGGACTTGCTCCCGCTCTTCTGCGGTTTTGGCCGCTCGCAACTTGTTGCGATGTTCAATGCGTTCCTGATTGGTCATCAGTTGGCTGCCGTAAATCGGGGCATCAGCAGCAAAAGTAGCTGTAGATGCCATCAAACCCAATGCGATAGCAGACAGGGTAATTTTCAAGGTGCTTTTGGTCATTTTGCTCTCCCAAAAAACTGATTCATCCATGCTGTGAAAAACCTCTGATGAAAGTGGCGAGGTGTTTGTCCATCCCGTCACTTCAGTTATAGCTGCTATGACGCAGAAATCAGGAACCGAAACAAACCGTTGCAATTGGCAGATGGAATATTAGACAAATCTAAAATTTATTGCCTATACTTGTAAGTAACTTATTACACACAAGCGACCATGTCCCTTAACGCTCGCCAATCAACCGAGTCCCGTCAGGCAGAAATCATCGCCACCGTGCTGGCCCTAGCTGCCGAGCGAAATCCTGCTGATGTCACGACGACTGACATTGCCAAGGCGATGAATGTGACGCAAGGCGCCCTGTTCCGCCACTTTTCGACCAAAGAGGCGATGCGACTGGCCGTCATCGAATGGATAGAGACGCAGCTGATGGCCAAACTCGGGGACGCACAAGCATCGGCGCCCGATGTCTTGAGCGGGTTGGAAGCGATGTTCCTGGCGCACGTGAAATTCATTCGAGAATTTCCCGGTGTTCCTCGCTTGGTCTTTGCCGAACTCCAGCAACCGGATAGCTCGCCCGTACGGCAGCGTGTGCAACACATCATGCGACGCTACCGGCAGATGTTGGCTGAAATCTTGTGCAAAGCCAAAGCTGCCGAGTTGATTAGAGACGATGTCGATGTCCAGGCTGCCGCTGCGCTGTTTCTAGGTGCAATCCAGGGGCTGGTGATGCAGTCTATGCTCGGTGGCGTCTCACCAGATGCCGAAGAGCCGGTACTTGGCGTTCTACACCTCTACCTTGCCGGCCTGGGAGCTAAATCATGAAACCCAGCCAACTCATTAGCCGTAAGCTTGGACTCGGAATGTTTGCCGCCATGCTCGTCCTTGGGTTTGGCGTGGTTGTCGCCCGCTCAGGCCCGTTATCTCCCATCCAGGTCACCACACTCCGAGTGGAAGCCAGCTCGCTGTCACCAGCGATATTTGGCATCGGAACTGTCGAAGCTCGCCGAAGTTATCTTATCGGCCCAACGGCTGCTGGACGTGTCAAAGCAGTGCATGCGGACGTGGGTGAGACGGTCAAGGCTGGGCAGTTGCTGGCGGAAATCGACCCCGTAGACCTGGATGAGCGCCTTCGTTCGACAGAAGCCGCTTATGCCCGGGCGGCCAGTGCCGTCACCGCCGCCGAAGCACTGCGCAAGGATGCCTTGGCCAGACGCCAACTCGCCGAGCTCAATGCCAAACGCTATCGCGACCTGGGTGGAAAGAATTTCGTTAGCGCCAGCGCGGTGGAAGGCAAGCAGCAGGAACTGGATTCGGCTCAGGCAGCGGTTGAGGCCAGCGAAGCCAACCTGCAGGGTGCCCGCCAGGAGCAACTTCGGCTGAAGGCCGACCAGGACGGCATCCGCCAACAACGCGGCAACCTGCGTCTGCTGGCCCCGCGGGATGGCCTGGTGACGAGCCGCGATGCGGAGCCCGGCTCGACGGTGATTGCCGGGCAGGCGGTCCTCCGCCTGGTGGAGCCCAACAGTCTCTGGGTCAAGGCGCGCCTCGACCAGGGGCGCTCGCGCGGCCTGGCCGTAGGGCAAGCGGCGGATATTGTGTTGCGCAGCAATGCCTCGACCCACCATCCCGGCAAGGTGGCGCGTATCGAGCCATTGAGTGATAGCGTCACCGAGGAGCGCATCGCTCAAATCGCGTTCGAGCGCATCCCCGAGGGACTGAGCGTTGGCGAGATGACCGAAGTCACCGTGAAGACCGGGGCAGCTCAATCCGGGTTGCAGCTCCCGAATGCCGCCATCAAACAAATGCCGCAGGGCAGCGGCGTTTGGAAACTCAAGGATGGCAAGCCCAGCCTGACTCCGGTGAAGTTGGGCAGCACCAGTCTCGATGGCAACGTGCAGATTCTCGATGGACTGGCTGCGGGCGACGAGGTGGTCATTCACAGCGAGCGTGACCTCAATGAGGCTACCCGCATCAAGGTGGTCAGCCAACTCGTGGGGAATCCCAAGTGATTAGCCTGGCCGGGCGGGACATCCTGCACTCCTGGTCAAAGTTCGTCCTGACCGGCATCGGCCTGGGTTTGTTGATTGGCGTGACCCTGACCATGGCCGGCGTATATCGCGGCATGGTCGACGATGCCAAGGCGCTGCTCAATAACAGCGGTGCCGACATTTGGGTAGTGCAACAGGAGACCCAGGGGCCTTACGCCGAATCGTCGAGTCTGCGCGACGACGTTTATCGGGCCTTGCTGGCGCAGCCAGGGGTTTCCCGTGCGGCCAATGTCACCTATTTGACGATGCAGGTCCGCCTCGGCAACGCCGATGTTCGGGCCATGGTGGTCGGCTTCGAACCCGGGCAGCCCGGCGAGCCTGGATACCTAGTCGCTGGTCGGCAGATAACTCGTAGCCATTACGAGGCGGTGGCCGATGTAAAGACCGGTTTTCAATTGGGCGACACGATACGCATCCGCCGTCACGACTATCGCGTGGTTGGCCTCACCCGGCGGATGGTGTCGTCCGGCGGCGACCCGATGGTTTTCATCCCGCTCAAGGATGCGCAGGAGGCTCAGTTTCTCAAGGACAACGACGCCATCCTCAACGAGCGTGCCCGCACCACGGCCAATCCCACCCTGAACCGACCCGGTGTGCCGGGCCTGCTCGATGCCATCCTGGCTTCGCAGAACGCCAATCACAACGTCAATGCGGTACTGCTTCAGATTGCCCCTGGCACCGAGCCGGAACATGTGGCAAGCGGGATTCGCCGCTGGAAGCATCTGCAAGCCTTTACCCGTACCCAGATGGAGGAGATTCTGGTGTCCAAGCTGATTGCCACCTCGGCCAAACAAATCGGCATGTTCCTGGTCATCCTGGCCATCGTCAGCGCCGCCATCGTCGCTTTCATCATCTACACCATGACGCTGGGCAAGATACGGGAGATAGCCGTTCTGAAGCTTATCGGTACCCGCAACCGGACGATTGCCGGGATGATTCTGCAGCAGGCCATGGGGCTGGGCCTCATCGGGTTCATGGTCGGCAAGACCGCCGCCACCGTCTGGGCGCCATTTTTCCCGAAATTCGTCCTGCTCGAGCCAGGGGATGCAGTACGCGGATTCATCGTGGTGATGGTCATCTGCGCCCTGGCCAGCACGCTGGCCATCCGGGTCGCCTTGCGTGTCGACCCGGCAACGGCCATCGGAGGTTAAGGTGAAAAGTTTCGGGATTCACATCGAGGGTCTGCGCAAACGCTATGGCGAAGGCGATACGGCGGTCGACGCCCTGAAAGACGTCAATATGACCGTTGCACCGGGTGAGGTGGTCGGTCTGATTGGTCCGTCGGGCTCGGGCAAAAGTACCCTGCTGAAATGCCTGGGTGCTGTCATCGAGCCGACGGCTGGCCGGATGACCCTGGGTGATGAAGTGATTTTTGAGGATGGCTGGAAAATCCCGGACCTCAGAGCCCTGCGCCGCGACCGGATTGGCTTTGTGTTTCAGGCGCCGTACCTGATTCCATTTCTGGATGTCACCGACAATGTGGCCTTGTTACCGATGCTGGCCGGCAAGGCGAATGGTGAAGCGCGCAAGCGGGCGAATGAACTGCTGGAGGCCCTCGATGTCGGCCACCGTGCCAAGGCGAATCCCTCACAGCTCTCCGGTGGCGAGCAGCAACGCGTGGCAATTGCCCGGGCCTTGGCTAATCAACCACCGGTGATTCTGGCGGATGAACCGACCGCACCCTTGGATAGCGAACGGGCGCTAAGCGTTGTGCGAATTCTCAACGAGATGGCCCAACAGTTTCGAACCGCCATCATCGTGGTGACCCACGACGAGAAAATCATTCCCACCTTCAAGCGCATCTATCACATTCGGGATGGCAAAACCTATGAAGAGAGAGGGCTTGGTGCTGCCTAGCCTGAAATCTGGCAAATCTGCAGTTCATCTATCTATCCACGCATCAGGGCACGGCACATGTTCTTTGTACTCACTTTCTTGATTCTGGCGGCAACGACGTCTTACCTGTTTCCTGAATGGTCTTGGGTCACGGTACTGCTGGTATCGTTCGGCTGCGTGGCTACGCTGCGGATACTACTGACAGTGACTTCCCGTACAGGGCATACACCGAGGGACACGGAATAGCTGCGCTCCAAGCCAGCCCAATGGGGCATCGGCTCCGAACTCAATTCGCAAATGCCACTTCCAATTAGTTGCCGCCAATTGCCAAGCGGATTGCTGCAAACCCAAAGACGGTCGAGAACAAGAGCTTCGTGACTTTTTGGATAGCGCCGGAACCCGAAAAGCGCTTTGCGAGGCGCGAAGCCGCGAGGGCGTAGAGCACATCAAATGCAAAACCTAGGCCGACCAGGATGATGCCAAGCGTCAGATACTGCGCTGTCAGGTCGTTCTCCGTGGAGATAAACTGTGGCAGCAACAGTGCGCAAAACATCAACGCTTTCGGGTTGAGTAAATTGGTCATCACCCCACTGCGAACGGCCACCAATCCGCTACCGGTGACATTAGCTTCCTTCACCCCCTCTGTCTCGCCGGCTCGCAGCATTTTCCAAGCGAGAAACAGCAGGTATGCAGCGCCAAACCATCGAACGACATCGAACAAAACTGGATGCGTGTGAAGCAGCGCTGCCAAGCCAAGAGCGGATAGCGTGACATGGACCGTTCTTGAAATGGCCAGTCCAATAGCGGCCATCAAGCCGTTCCTTGGCCCTCGGAATGCTGATGTAAAGAGAACCAATGCCATGTCAGGCCCAGGCAGAAGATAGACAGCAGTCAGCGCAGCAACAAAGACCAACAGGTCGGGCAAGGCAATCATCGAAGTGCTCGTCAGGCTGTTTACGGAAGGAATATGTTCCCATGTGACGCCTGAAATTTTGCTGCTATTTCTTCAGAAAATAGCCTAATATTTGGCTGATTCTTCCTGCTTTATACCGTTTTCGACATGAATCAACCTCTTGAACAGCTAGACCAAACCGACTTGGCTATATTGCGGGAGCTGCAAGCCGACGGCCGGCTGTCGAATGCCAAGCTGGCCGAGAAACTGTCTCTGAGTGAAACACCCTGCTGGCGACGGCTCAAGCGCCTCGAAGCCGATGGATTCATTGAGGGCTACCAAGCCAACCTGAGCAGGAAGAAACTTGGCTATGGCGTTGTGGCATTCGTCCAGGTCACCTTGGGTAATCATGCCGGTGAAGCACCATTGCAATTTGAGAAGCTCGTGGCCAGCATGCCCGAGATTCTGTCTTGCCATAACGTCACCGGTGATTGCGACTACATGCTGCAAATCGTAGCGAGTGACCTGGATGCCTATGGTGTGTTTGTGCGAGACCAACTTCGTAAGCTGCCAGGGGTCACGTCGATTCGCTCGAATCTCTCCCTGCGAGAAGTGAAGTCCTCTACCGCATTACCGGTGTAAGCATGGCAAATGGCGTTGGCGGCTTATGGCTAGGAAGCAGACTTAGCGAGCGCAATACATGAACGACAGCAACGGGTCGGGTGCGCTCCGTCGGGCTTCCAGAAAGCAGCCGTAGGGCGGAACGTCGGCTGACGGGAACTTACGACAGGCTCCAGTCGGCCATGAGCGGCCTGTCGGGGTAGCCATCCAATTCGGATGGCAAACGCTGCGTCTGCCCCCGTTCAATGGCAGCTTTCTGGCCAGCTAGTTGCCTACGTCACTGACTCAACCCGGCCAATTGCTGCCCTTCAACCATCCGTCAAAGTCATCATTGGACAGGCTGCTCTGCTTCGGCTACAGACCTTGATACTCAAGGTGGCGACAAGAATTGAACTGGCTCTTTCGACCTAATGTCATATGAAAACGCGTCTCGCCTAGGCGCTGCTTCACCGATGGAGGATACCCACCGTCTTCATTTCGGGATAGTAGGCGGCCGGGAAACCGGACAGGACCACCTTGGCTGGCCGGTCGAACCAGATGCTGTGGTCGCCAACATCCCGATGGGCCACACGAAGGTCATGTAGCTCAGCAAACTTGGAAA
>JAEUOG010000022.1 GCA_016790815.1 Dechloromonas sp. | reverse complement strand
GCCGAAATCTGGTCCAACGAATCGCAGGAACGCTACGTGCTGGCCATTCCGGCCGACCGCATCGCCGAATTCCAGGCCATGTGCGAGCGCGAGCGCTGCCCGTTTGCCGTGGTCGGCGAAGCGACCGGCGACGGCCACCTGACCGTGACCGACGCCCATTTCGGCGTCAATCCGGTCGATATGGAAATGGAAGCGCTGCTCGGCAAGCCGCCGCGCATGACGCGCGACGTGACGCACCAGCCGGAAACTTTCGTTTCCTTCGACGCCACGTCCATCGAACTGAAGGACGCCGCCTATCGCCTGATGCGTCTGCCGACCATCGCCGACAAGACCTTCCTGATCTCCATTGGCGACCGTTCCGTGGGCGGCATGACCGCCCGCGACCAGATGGTCGGCCCGTGGCAGGTGCCGGTGGCCGACGTCGCGGTGACGACGATGGGCTACCAGGGCTACCTCGGCGAAGCCTTCGCCATGGGCGAGCGCACCCCGCTGGCCGTGTTCGACGCCCCAGCTTCCGGCCGCATGGCCATCGGCGAGGCGCTGACCAACCTGGCTGCCGCCGACATCGGCGAACTCGGCAAGGTCAAGCTGTCGGCCAACTGGATGGCGCCCTGCGGCGTGCCGGGCGAGGATGCCCGCCTGTTCGACACCGTCGAGGCCGTGTCCGACCTGTGCAAGGCCATCGGCGTGTCGATCCCGGTCGGCAAGGATTCGCTGTCGATGCGTACCGCCTGGGACGAGAACGGCGAGAAGAAGCAGGTCGTGTCGCCGCTGTCGCTGGTTGTCACCTCGTTCGCCGCCGTCGACGACGTGCGCAAGACGAAAACCCCGCAACTGGCCGTCGACCAGGGCGAAACCGAACTGTTGCTGCTCGACCTCGGCCAGAACCGCCTCGGCGGCTCGGCCCTGGCCCAGGTGTACAACGCCACCGGCAGCGATGCGCCGGACGTCGA
The DNA here is from genome assembly GCA_016790815.1 of Dechloromonas sp. Lineage (GTDB taxonomy): Bacteria > Pseudomonadota > Gammaproteobacteria > Burkholderiales > Rhodocyclaceae > Azonexus. The sequence continues at coordinate 31,135 of JAEUOG010000022.1, read as the reverse complement.
CGATCCGGCCAAGCTGAAGGGCCTGTTCGACGCCGTGCAGCGCCTCAACCGCGAAGGCATGCTGCTCGCCTATCACGACCGTTCCGACGGCGGCCTGTTCGTCGCTGCCTGCGAAATGGCCTTCGCCAGCCGCCGTGGCGTGTCGCTCGACCTCGACGGCCTGTGCTTCGATGCCGCCGCGCTCGATGTCGATGGCGCCGAAAAGCGCCCGGACCTGCTGGCCGGCCGCGATTTTGAACACATCGTCCGCGCCCTGTTCAACGAGGAACTTGGCGCCCTGATCCAGATTCGCCGCGAAGACCGCGAGAAGGTCACGCCCATCCTGCGTGCCTGCGGCGTGCCTTACCACTTTGTCGGCACCCTGAACGAGTGGGACGAAATCCGCGTCACCCGCAACGCCAAGCGCGTGCTGCGCGAGAAGCGCGTCGACCTGCAGCGTGCCTGGTCCGAGACCAGCTACCAGATGCAGGCCATGCGCGACAACCCGAGCTGCGCCCAGCAGGAATTCGACCGCATCCTAGACGTCACCGATCCTGGCCTGACGCCGAAGCTGACCTTTGATCCGCAAGACGATTTCACGAAGATCTACCAGGACATCAGCGGTCGCCCGCGTGTCGCCATCCTGCGCGAGCAGGGTGTCAACAGCCATTACGAAATGGCTGCCGCGTTCGACAAGGCCGGCTTCGCTTCGGTCGACGTCCATATGAGCGACATCCTGGCTGGCCGCGTCAGCCTCAAGGACTTCAAGGGTTTGGTTGCCTGCGGTGGCTTCTCTTACGGTGACGTCCTCGGTGCCGGCCTTGGCTGGGCGCGAACCATCCTCATGCACGACGGCTGCCGTGATGAATTCGCTGCGTTTTTTAATCGCAAGGACACTTTTGCCCTTGGCGTCTGTAACGGCTGCCAGATGATGAGCGCGCTGAAGTCCATCATCCCCGGCGCCGAACACTGGCCGGCTTTCCGTCGTAACAAAGTCGAGCAGTTCGAAGCGCGTTTCGTGATGACAGAAATTCTCGAATCGCCGTCGATCTTTTTCGCCGCCATGGAGGGTTCGCAAGTGCCCATCGTCGTCTCCCACGGCGAGGGCAGGGCAGTGTTCGATAATGCCGACGACCAGAGCAAGGTGCTGTCTGCCGTGCGCTATGTCGACAACAAGGGCGAGCCGACCGAGGTCTATCCATACAACCCGAATGGTTCTCCGAATGGTCTGACGGCAGTGACCACGGCCGATGGCCGCTTCACGATCATGATGCCGCACCCGGAACGGGTCTTCCGCACCGTGCAGATGTCCTGGCACCCGGAAAACTGGGGAGAAGATTCGCCGTGGATGCGCATGTTCCGCAACGCGCGGCGCTGGGTCGGTTAAGCGACCGGGAAAACAGAAGAGGCGGCCTGTGGGTCGCCTTTCTTTTTACAGCAACTACATTGTTAAATTACAATATACGCAATCACTTATAAATAATGGTCGCCAAATCAAAAAACAATGGAGGAATCACATGATTGGAAAGCTATTGCTGGCGGCGGGTATTGTTGCCGCATCGATGGGGGTCAGCGCCCAGGACAAGGAATTGCTGCGCATCATCGGCGAGGACAAGCAGTTTGTCGTGCAGACCAAGAGCGGTCCCTTCGTCATTACCCGCACGATGACTCCGTGCGCCAAGAACAAGGGCTGGCTGCAGCCGCTGGTTCCGGTTCCTGGCGTTCATCCGGTCGGTGAGATCGAAGTGCTGCACGCGATGAATGACAAGGACGCACTGATCGTCGACATGCGCGAGCCGGACGACCGCATCAACGGTACCATTCCGAACTCGTACCATATTCCCTACACGCTGGTTGCCGGGCGCATGGATGAGCTGGGCTGCGCCAAGACAGGGGGAAAATGGGACTGCAGCAAAGCCAAGAAGGTCTATGCTTTCTGCAACGGCCCGGTCTGCCCGCAAAGCCCGTCGGCGATCAAGGCCATGGTTCGCGATGGCTTCCCTGCCGACAAGATTTACTACTACCGGGGCGGCATGCTGGACTGGGAAGCGCTGGGCTTTCCAGTCGTCAAGGACGATTTCTAAGCGTATTCAGCATTCGCTTTGCTGCCTGAACGGAACTCCACGGAGTTCCGTTTTCATTTTGGGCCTTTTTTTCCGGTTGACCGTGGAATTCCCGTCTTTGAGTCAGCAGGAGGCCTTTGCAAGGCGCTCCTGCGGTCAACCGGGAATTTTGCCCGAAATTGAAACGGGAGTTCATTCGGTGTCAGTTGATAACGACACGGGCGCTGCGTCGCCAGCAGGCGGGCATCTGGAGTTTTTCGACGTCAGGGCCGCTGGCGCTGAAGATACGCCTAGCGTACTCGAGGCGCGCATGCTCGTCGTGGGAAATGCCAGCAATCAGGTCGAACCAGTGTTGAAGACGTTTCATGATGGAGACTCCTTATCGACAGCTGTATGGATGAACAGTTATTTGCGTTCAAGTGCACAATAAGTCAAAACTGTATGGATGTACAGTATTCGGGAAATCATTTTTCCGGGGTAGGCTTCGGACATCTGCAAAGTATGAAAGGCTCACCATGCCGCGCCCAAAGCTAGCCTGGATTCCGCCAGCCGGGACGCTGGCTATCTACCGTGGGCGCAGCCGCCAGTCGACGCGCAATGTTCGTGTGGTGGCCGAGGCCTCGGCCGGACGCATGGTGGTCGAGGCGGTTGGCAAGAAAGGCGTGCTGGTCAGGCTCACCGTCAAGCGGAACAACCTGGTGCCCATGCAGCCGGATCTCTTCGATTGAATTTTTTCAGAGCACCAGTTCCTTGCTCATGCGCCTGACCAGGCCATCGAGCCACTCCCTCAGCTTTCCGAACGGCCTCTGGCGCTCCAGCTCAATGCTGCCGCCGTCCAGCAGTTCGACAAGACTCAGGCCGTTGCGTGGAATGAGGTAGCTCTGGCCGGTGCTCAGAAAAATGTCGTCAGGTTCGCTGGCAACGGTAATCCAGATGGTTCCCCGCAGGCAGCGTACGCGGGTGCCTGCCGCGTCTTGGAGGCGAATGGGGTGATCCTGGGGTAGATCCACTTCGCGCAAAACCCGATGGCTATTCATGACACTCTCCGCTCTAGTCGTGGAGAAAGTGTAGGTTCGCGCCTCCGAGTGATACAGTAGCAATGAATTTAAATTGTGATCAATACAGTTATGAATATTTCTAACTGTGCTGGTCATGGTCCGGCATAACTGTACAGGTGCTTCCCCATGAACGAAGAGCTACTACGCTACGAGCAATTGGCGGCCGATCTTGCTGGTATGATCGCCAGCGGTGTCTTGAATCAAGGCGACCGCCTGCCGTCGGTGAGGCGCTTGTCGAAGGAGCGGCGGCTTTCCGTGTCGACCGTCGTTCAGGCGTTGCGTCAGCTCGAGGATCGCGGCCTGATAGAGGCTCGCCCGCAGTCCGGATTTTTCGTCCAGCGCGTACGGGCCGTACGGGCCGAGCCGGTCGTGCGCTCGACGCCTGAAGCGCCGATGCCGGTCGATATTTCTCAACGGCTGGTCAACGTCCTGCGCGCCGGGGCCAAAAGCGGGGTGGCGCCCTTGGCTGCGGCCCTGCCTGCACCTGACTTGCTGCCGGTCGCAGCCTTGCAGCGCCTGTATGCCGGCGTGGCTCGGCGCCTCCCGAAGCTGCTCGAAGGCGGCAGCCATATCAATATGGATGAGGCTGCGCTTGTTCGCCAGCTTGTTCGCCGTTCTTTGGCCTGGGGCGGGCCGATACCGGCCGAAGAATTCGTCATCACCAATTCGTGCACCGAAGCGCTCGGGTTGTGCCTGCGGGCCGTTACCAAGCCCGGAGACACGGTGGCGGTGGAGTCACCGGCCTATTATCTGATGCTGCAACTACTGGAAACGCTCGGCCTTAAAGCGCTGGAAATACCGACCGATCCACGCACCGGCATGTCAGTCGAAGCGCTCGACATGGCGACGCGCAACGGCGGTATCGCTGCCTGTCTGATCGTCGCGAACGGCAGCAACCCGCTCGGCTGCGTCATGCCGGACGACAGAAAACGGCAGTTTTCGGCGTTGACCGCAGCACGCGGCGTGGTGGTTATTGAGGACGATATCTACGGCGACCTGCATCTTGGCAGCGAGCGGCCATGGCCAATCAAGGCTTTCGACAAGACTGGCAACGTCATGCTCTGCTCGTCATTTTCGAAAAGCCTGTCGCCGGCCTTGCGCATCGGATTTGTCGCCGCCGGCCGCTACCGCGCGGCGATCGCACTGCAGAAAACCATCACCAGCGGCGGTACCAATCCGATTACCCAGCATGTGCTGGCCGAGTACCTGGAATCCGGCGCCTACGAGCGTCATCTGCGTACCCTGCGTAGGGCCTATCAACAGCAGGTCGACGCGATGCGCCTCGCCGTCAGTCGTTACTTCCCGGCGGAGACTCGCATCACCCAGCCGCAGGCCGGCTATGTCCTGTGGGTGGAGTTGCCCGAAAACATTGACACCGCAAGCCGTTACGACCTGGTCATCCGCGAGAATCTCGCCTACGTGCCGGGCGACCTGTTCTCGGCCAGCGGCATGTACCGCAACTGCCTGCGGCTCAATTGCGGCAATCCGCACACGCCGGAAATCGAGGATGCCGTGCGTCGGCTTGGAGCGATCTTTTGCCGTCCCTAAATCAAATGGAGGAGGGCGGAATTACGGTATCATTCGGCCTTTTGGGCAAGCTGCAATTGCCTTTTTGAACGCATTCGAAGGATTTTTCTCCTCATGTTCGACGCAGTCCGCAACAATAAAAGAATCGTCCAGGTCTTTCTGGCGCTGATCATGCTGCCCTTTGCCTTCTTCGGCGTTGACTCTTATATGCGCAACGACAGCATGGGTGGCGATGTCGCCACCATTGGCGACGTCAAGATTACCCAGCAGCAATTCCAGCAGACCCTGCGCGAGCAGCAGGAGCGCCTGCGCGTCCAGCTTGGTGACCAATACGATCCCAAGCTGCTGGAAAACGCCGAAGCCCGCAAGGCCATTCTCGACGACCTGATCAATCAGCGCCTGCTCGCCATCGAGGCTGGCAAGAAGCACATGTTCGCCGGTGACAACGCCTTGCGCCAGGCCATCGGTGCGATTGAGGCTTTCAAGGTTGACGGCAAGTTCTCCACTGAGCGTTACGAAGCTGCATTGCGCTCCCAGGGCATGTCGCCGGCTGGTTTTGAAGCCCAATTGCGCCAGGACCTGACGCTACAGCAACTCGCCGGCGCGATCGGGCAGTCCGGCGTGGTGTCACGTTCTGTTGCCGACCGCGTGTTGGCCATGCAAACCGAAAAGCGGGAGGTTTTGGAATATCGTTTTAATCTCGACAGCTACCTCAGCAAGGTCAAGCTGGCCGACGATGCTGCCAAAAAATTCTACGACGAGAATGCCAGTCAGTTCGAAGTGCCAGAGCAGGCCAAGGCTGAATACGTCGTGCTGTCGATGGATGCCATCGCCGCCCAGCTGGCGGTTACCGAAGCCGAAATCAAGACCTGGTACGACGGCCACAAAGATCGTTATCAAGTACCGGAAGAGCGCCGCGCCAGCCACATCCTGATCGGTACCGAAAAACTCGGCAAGGATAAAGCCAAGGCCAAAGCCGAGGAATTGCTGGTGGAAATCCGCAAGAACCCGGCCGCCTTTGCCGATCTGGCAAAGAAAAATTCGGATGATCCGGGTTCGGCCTCCAAGGGCGGCGATCTCGGCTTCTTCGGTCGCGGCGCCATGGTCAAGGTCTTCGAAGACACCACCATGAGCCTCAAGGAAGGCGAGATTTCCGGCGTGGTCGAGTCCGATTTCGGATTCCACATCATCAAGCTGACGGGCATTCACGCTGCCAAGGAAAAGCCCCTGGCGGAAGTTCGTGGCGATATCGAAGCCGAACTAAAGAAGGTTGCCGGTTCCCGCAAGTTTGCCGAAGCCGCTGAAACCTTCAGCAACATGGTCTACGAGCAGGCGGACAGCCTCAAGCCGGTTGCCGACAAATTCAAGCTGGCCATCAAGTCTTCCGACTGGCTGGGCCGCCAGGCCAATCCGGCCAACGGCGTGCTCGGCAACGAGAAACTCATGGCCGCGCTATTCTCCGATGACTCGGTCAAGAACCGCCGCAATACCGAAGCCGTGGAAGTTGCCAGCAATACGCTGGTCGCCGCCCGTCTGGTTGATTACAAGGCCAAGGCCCTGCAGCCCTTTGAGGGTGTCAAGGCCAGTGTCGAGACACTCCTGAAGAACAAGGAAGCTCAGGCGCTGGCCAGCAAGGATGGTGAAGCACGTCTGGATGCGCTCAAGAAGGGTGAAGACAAGCTCGCTTGGGGCGCTGCCAAAAGTCTTTCACGCATGGATGCCCGCCAACTCCCAGGACCGGTCGCCCAGGCTGTCTTCAGTATGGAAACCGGCAAGCTGCCTTCCTACTCCGGGGTTGAACTACCCGGTTCGGGCTATGCGCTATACAAGCTGACCAAACTTGACGCCGGCGAAAAGGTTGACGATGCCCGCAAGCAGGGCTTGTTCAAGCAATTGGGCAATCTGGTTGCACAGGAAGATGTCCAGCTCTATCTGGCTGCCTTGCGTAGTCGCTACAAGGTGGAAATCAATCAGGCCGCGCTCGAGTCGAAAGACAGGTAAGCAACGGACCGGACGCAAAAAAGCGGGCTGCGGCCCGCTTTTTTGTTGCTGTTTCAACAGCGCAATGGCCCCATGAAAAACGCCAGCCAGTTTTCACTGGCTGGCGTTTTCGAATTTCAGGCCATTTTTCCGGTCGACCGCAGCAATCCTGCTACGGTTTTCCCGAAGCCGATCAGGCAGGTAGCGGGTCGGCGTTGCCCAGCGCGACAGTGTTCATGCCACCATCGACGTACATGATTTCGCCGGTAATGCCGCTGGCCAGATCGGACAGCATGAAAGCTGCTGCATTGCCGACCTCGTCAATGGTCACGTTGCGACGCAGCGGAGCATTGTGCGAGTTGTAGGCGAGCAACTTGCCGAAGTTGCCGATACCGGAAGCGGCCAGCGTCTTGATCGGGCCGGCCGAAATGGCGTTGGCGCGGATGCCTTCAGGGCCGAGGCAGAAAGCCAGGTAGCGGGTTGCCGCTTCAAGGCTGGCCTTGGCCAGACCCATGGTGTTGTAGTTCGGCATGGTGCGCTCGGCGCCGAGGTAGGAGAGGGCAAGTGCAGAGCTCTTGCGACCTTGCATCATCGGACGAGCTGCCTTGACCAGCGCCGGGTAGCTGTACGACGAGATTTCGTGGGCGATGCGGAAGGCGTCACGGGTGATGCCGTTGAGGAAATCGCCCTCGATGGCTTCGGTCGGCGCGTAGGCGATGGAATGAACCAGGCCATCAAGTCCGTCCCAGTGCTTGGCCAATTCGACAAACAAGTTGTCGATCTGTTCGTCGCTGGCGACATCGACCTGCACAGTGATGTCACTGCCGAATTCGGCGGCAAATTTCTTGATGCGGTCTTCGAAACGCTCGGTCTGGTAGGTAAAGGCGAGTTGCGCACCTTCACGGTGGCAGGCCTTGGCAATGCCATAGGCGATGGAGTGCTTGGAGAGCAGTCCGGTGATCAGAATCTTTTTGTCGGCAAGAAAGCCCATTTAATGTTCTCCCTAAGGGGTTTAGCCGCCGAATTATAAACCGGGAAACACTGATTCGCGGCATGCGAACGCGCTTTCCCGGAGTTAGCTTACATGTTCGGGTAAGTCGGGCCTTCGCCGCCCTGAGGCACCACCCAGTTGATGTTCTGGGTCGGGTCCTTGATGTCGCAGGTTTTGCAATGCACGCAGTTCTGCGCGTTGATCTGCAGGCGCGGGTTGGCGCCGCTTTCATCATGCAGGATTTCATAGACGCCGGCCGGGCAGAAACGCTGTTCAGGCGCGTCGTATTGCGCCAGATTGACAGCAATCGGCACGCCGGCATCCTTGAGTTGCAAATGGCAGGGCTGGTCTTCCTCGTGGTTGGTGCTGGAGAGGAAGACAGATGACAGGCGATCGAAGGTGATGACGCCGTCCGGTTTCGGATAAACAATCGGCTCGCACTCGGCGGCTGGCTTGAGCTTGGCATGATCCGGTTTGGTGTTGTGCAGTGTCCAGGGGGCCTTGCCGCGCAGCAGCACTTGATCGATACCGAACATGATGGAGCCCAGTTTCAGGCCCTTGCTCATCCACGGTTTGAAGTTACGTGATTTGTGAAGTTCATCGTGCAACCAGCTGTTTTTAAATAACTCGGTATAAGAAAAAAGTTCGTCTCGCTGACGTTCGCTGGCCAGTGCTTCGAAGCACGCTTCAGCTGCCAGCGAACCGGTCTTGATGGCGCAATGTGAGCCCTTGATGCGGGCTGCATTGAGAAAACCGGCATCGTCACCGATCAAGACGCCACCCGGGAAGGTCAGTTTAGGCAGCGACTGCAGGCCGCCGGCCGTCAGGGCGCGGGCGCCGTAGGCGATGCGCTTGCCACCTTCGAGGAACTTGCGGATTTCCGGATGGGTCTTGAAACGCTGGAATTCTTCGTAGGGCGACAGGTGCGGGTTGCTGTAGCCGAGGCCGACGACGAAACCGACGGCAATCTGGTTGTTTTCCAGGTGATAGAGGAAGCCGCCGCCGTAGGTGTCGGGCTTCATGGGCCAGCCGCCACTGTGGATGACGAGGCCAAGCTGGTGCTTGGCCGGGTCGATTTCCCAGAGCTCCTTGAGGCCGATGCCGTAGGTTTGCGGATCGACGCCGTCGCGCAAATTGAATTTTTCTTCGAGCTGTTTGCCGAGATGGCCGCGGCAGCCTTCGGCAAAGAAGGTGTATTTGCCGTGCAGCTCCATGCCCGGCTGAAAATTGGGGCCTTCCGAACTGTCGTGCAGTCGGCCCATGTCGCCGGTAGCGACGCCCTTGACGGCGCCGTTTTCATCAAACAGCACCTCCGAACCGGCAAAGCCCGGGTAGATTTCGACGCCCAGCGCTTCGGCCTGCTCGCCAAGCCAGCGGCAGACGTTGCCGAGCGAGATGACGTAGTTGCCCTCGTTGTGAAAGCAGTCGGGCAACAGGCTGTTCGGTACCTTGGTGGCGCCGGTTTCGGAAAGGATGAAGAAACGGTCTTCGGAGACGGGGGCATTGAGCGGTGCGCCGTCAGTTTGCCAGCTGGGCATCAGTTCGGTCAGGGCACGCGGGTCCATGACCGCGCCGGAAAGAATGTGGGCACCAATTTCGGCCCCTTTCTCGATCAGGCAGACACCCAGATCGGTCCCTTTTTCCGTTGCCAGTTGTTTCAGGCGGATTGCTGCCGCCAATCCTGCCGGGCCGCCACCCACGATGACAACGTCGAATTCCATGGATTCACGTTCCATGATGTCTCCTGATTTTATTGTTAGCTTGATTTCAATACGGTACAGTATGGAAATACTTTGATCAACACCACTCTAGTAGTCAGGTTTATGGAACACAAGAAAAAGCTGATACATGTCACGAAGATGCCCATCCGCTGGGGCGATATGGATGCCTATGGGCATGTGAATAATACGGTGTATTTCCGCTACATGGAGCAGGCGCGGGTCGAATGGATCGAGGATATGCAGGTGCCGGTGCGTCCTGGTGGCGCCGGGCCGGTCATCATCAATGCCAGCTGTACCTTCCTGATTCCGATGAACTATCCGGGCATGGTCGAGGTGCGCACCTTTGTTGGCGCCATCGGCCGTTCCAGCTGCCAGACCTACGTCGAAATGCGCATCGAAGGCGATGATCGCGTTTATGCCGAGGGCGCTGCCAAGGTCGTCTGGATGGATACGACGACCGGAAAATCGGTGCCGCTGCCTGATCACGTGCGGGCATTGCTCGAAGCGGAGTAAACTCGCAGCCCATCGCATCGTCGAAATTGAAGAGCATGGGCAAACGAAAAATCTGGGAAAAACTGCTGTCGAGCGAACGTCTGGGGGCCGGCAAGGCGCCCGGTACGGCAGAGCGTACGGCATTCCAGCAGGATTACGACCGCATCGTCTTCACCTCCGCCTTCCGGCGCATGAAGGACAAGACACAGGTTTTCCCGCTGTCCAAGAGCGATTACGTGCGCACCCGCCTGACGCACAGCCTGGAAGTCAGTTGCGTCGGCCGCTCGCTGGGTGCCGTGGTCGGCCGCGAGATCATCGCCCGGCACAGCTTGCAGCACGTTGAATCGGGCGATTTCGGCGCCATCGTTGCAGCGGCTTGCCTGGCCCACGACATCGGCAATCCACCCTTCGGCCACGCCGGCGAGGACGCCATCCGCGAATGGTTTCGCCATTCCGGCCTGCTTGATCGCCACGACCTGACACCGGCGCAGAGAGCCGACTTTGAGCGCTACGAGGGCAACGCGCAGGGTTTTCGCATCGTCAGCCGTTTGCAAAGCCCGGCCAATCCCGGCGGCCTGCAACTGAGCAGCGCGGTGCTGGCAACTTTCACCAAATACCCGCGCCCATCGCATCTTGACGAAGAGCTGGATGGCAAGAGCGGCAAGAAATTTGGCTTTTTCCAGCAGGATATCGATAATTTCCGGCGCGTTGCACGGTCGACCGGGTTAATCGAGCGAATTCCCAATACCGCCTGGCGCCGCCATCCGCTGGCTTTTCTGGTCGAAGTCGCGGACGATACCTGTTACCTGATCGTCGATCTCGAGGATGCCGCCCGGCTCGGCTTCGTGCCCTACAAGGACGCCGAATGCCTGCTCGCCGATCTGGCCGGCAACACTATCAACGGCGCTCGGCTGCACCATCTGCACGACCCGAAGGAGCGCCTCGAATACCTGCGCGCCAAGGCCATCGGCTGTCTGCTCGAAAGCGCTGCGGCGGTCTTTCTGGAAAACGAGGACGCCATCCTGAGCGGCTCCTTCGATGACGAACTGCTCGAAAGCTCGCCCATTGCGCATCCGCTGCAGGCCATTCTCAAGCTGGCCAAGGAAACGATCTACACCGCCCGCCCGGCGCTGGAGATCGAAACCGCCGGTTTCGAGGTCCTCGGCGCCTTGCTCGGCTTATTTACCAATGCGGTCGAGGCGAGGGCAGGGCACGCCCGCTTCACCACTCGTGAGCGCATGCTGCTCAAGCTGCTGCCGACGCAGTTCCTCGGCCATGGTGGCGAACCGGATGCCGATCCCTACATTCGCCTGTTGCAGGTTGCCGATTTCGTCGCCGGCATGACCGACTCCTACGCAGTCGACATGTACCGCAAGCTGAAAGGCTTCGATCTGCCGACCTGAGCACGGGCGCCAGGCAGGAAATGTCGGCCAAAGTGTGAATTAGTTACTTCGGGAAAAATGCAGCTGGTCGTCTACTGGCACGCAGGGGAAATAAATGCCCTGGAGGCGTGCGATGGATGTCATTTACAGCAGCAATCATTTCTGGATACTGGCCTACCCGGCCCAGCATAGCTTCGAACTCTTCGACAAACAGCGGCTATGCACGCTCTTTCTTGAGGGCGGGGATGCAATGCATTTCCGTCTGGCGATGGAAAAAATTCCCGAAAAGCTGCGCAACGAAGCCCGTGTCGACGCCCTGCTCAAAGAGTATTGCGCTTCGGCCCAGCCTATTGTATTTCACTAACACGCCTGCCCATTCAGCCAGCCCCCCCTGATTTTTCGCTTGCCAAAAACAATTTACTGTACAAAAATACAGTTATTGGTTTTTAGCGGAGGCCGGCCATGAAACTCACGCCACGTCAGCAGGAAATTCTCGACTTCATCAAAAGCACGCTGGAAGTGCTCGGCGCGCCACCGACGCGCGTGGAAATCGCCAGCGCCTTCGGTTTCGCCTCGCCGAATGCCGCCGAGGACCACCTCAAAGCGCTCGCCAAGAAGGGCGCCATCGTCCTTGAGCCCGGCTCGGCACGCGGCATCCGGCTCGTCGAGCAACTCGGTTTACCGCTGATCGGCAGCGTTGCCGCTGGTTCGCCCATTCTCGCCGTCGAAAACGTCCAGGGCCGCTACGCCTTCGATGCCAACATGTTTTCGCCCAAGGCCGATTTCCTGCTCAAGGTGCGCGGGCTGTCGATGATCGACATCGGTATGTTCGACGGCGACCTGCTCGCCGTGCACAAGACCAACCAGGCGCGTGACGGGCAGATCGTCGTCGCCCGGATCGATGAAGAGGTCACCGTCAAGCGGCTGGAACGCAGCGGCGGGCAGATCAGGCTGATCGCCGAGAACCCCGATTTCCAGCCCATCGTCGTCAATCCCGAAGAGGTCGAATTTGCCATCGAAGGCATCGCCGTCGGCCTGATTCGCGGAGCCGTTTCAAAGCTGTCATGAACGCCCAGCCGTTGCCGGTTGCCTTGGCGGATGTGCTGGCCCGGGGCGATGTCTGGCGCGGCGACACGCTGGCCACGCTGCCGGAAAGCGCCATCCCGAGCGGCCATGCCGAACTCGATGCCGAATTGCCGGGTGGCGGCTGGCCACGCGGAAATTTGACCGAAATTCTCGTTGACCGCAGCAGTGTCGGTGAAATGAGCTTGCTCCTGCCGACGCTGGCCCGTTTGTCGGCCGAGGGCGGCTGGCTGGCACTCGTTGCACCGCCGTGGTTGCCACATGCCCCGGCCTGGTCGGCGGCTGGCGTGGCGCTGGACCGGCTGGTCGTTGTCAAGGCGGGCAAGAGCGTTGGCTGGAGTGTCGAACAACTGCTTGCCAGCGGTGGTTTTGCCGGCGTACTGGCCTGGCCGGAAGCGAACATCAATGCCCGTGCCTTGCGCCGGCTGCAGGTGGCTGCCGAGGGGCGCTCGGTTTTTGCCTGTTTATGGCGGTCGACCGCAGCAGCCGGGATGCCGTCGCCGGCGCCGCTGCGGGTCATGTTGAATGCGGCGAGCGACACTGATTTGTCGGTACGCATCATCAAGCGGCGTGGTCGGCCGATTTCCCGGCCGCTCGCCTTGTCCATTCCTCGTCCTGTTGCCGGGAGATCTTCGCGTGTTGTGGCTGGCCCTGCACTTTCCCTTGTTGCCGCTCGAGGCCCTGCCGCTGCGCCAGTCGCCTAGCGCGGTCGTCGCCCGCGGCCGGGTGCAGGTGGCTGATGCCGAGGCTGTGGCAGCGGGGGTTTGCGCCGGCCAGAAACTATCGACGGCGCTGGGCCTGCTGCCCTGGTTAAGCGTTTTCGAACGCTGCGCGGTGCGCGAACAGCAGGCGCTGGACAATCTGGCCTGCTGGGCCGGGCGCTTCACGCCAACGATCAGCCTGGTGTCGCCGGATACGCTGTTGCTTGAAATAGGCGGCTGCCTGCGCCTGTTTGGCGGCGCCGAAGCGATCGTGATGGCGGCGCTGGCCGGTTGTGCCGAACAGTCCTATTCGACCCGCTGGGCAGCGGCGCCAACGCCGCTCGGTGCGCACTGGCTGGCGCGTGCCGCTTCAGGCCGGATGCACCCGGAAACAGCTGGCATGCAGGCAGCGCTGGCCGTCTTGCCCTGTGCCGTTCCCGGCTGGCCGGAGGAAGTGACGAAGCGGCTCGAATCATTCGGCCTGCGGCAACTGGGTGATCTGCACAAACTGCCCGGAGCCGGCTTGCGGCGGCGCATCGGCAACGGGCCGCTCGACGATCTGCTGCGCGCCTGGGGTGAACTGTACGATCCGCAGAAGTCCTTCGCTTTTCCGGAAAGCTTCGCCATTGCCATCGAGTTGCCATCGCGTGTCGAACATGCCGAGGCGCTGGTTTTTGCTGGTCAGCGTCTGTTCGCGGCCCTGGCCGGCTGGCTGTACAGCCGGCAATTGCTGGTTCGTCGCTGCTCGCTGCAACTGACACACGACGACGGGCCGCCAACGTCGTTGGCCCTGAATTTCGCCGAACCGGCGGCAGACGAGGGACGTTTCGTTCGCCTCTTGCGCGAGCATCTTTCGCGGCTGCACCTCACGGCGCCGGTCGAAGCCCTGCGCCTGCAGGCCGATGAGCTGGTCGACAAGCCCGGTATCAGCGCCCCGCTGTTCGAGCAAGCCACGGCCGGCGAGGGTACGCTGGCCTGTCTGGAACGTCTGCGTGCCCGGTTGGGTGAAGGGGCGGTGCTGGCCCTCGGTGAAATGGCCGATTACCGCCCCGAATGCGCGACGCGGGCGCAAGAAGTGGATTTCAATTTTGGCCGTTTTTCCCGGTCGACCGTGGAAGCGCAAAAAACAGGCAGGGTGGTGGCCAACAGCACTCCTTCCCGTCCGCTGTGGCTGCTGCCGACCCCGCAGGCGCTGCCCGAACGGGCCGGCAGCCCGCAATGGCATGGCCCGCTCAAGCTGCTGCCACGCGCCGAACGGCTGGAAAGCGGCTGGTGGGACGAAGGCGAGGGCGGTGCGACCGGCGACGTGCGGCGTGACTATTTCGTCGCCCGCAACCCGCTCGGCCAGTGGGCGTGGGTGTTCAGGAACGCCGACGGCTGGTTCCTGCACGGCCTGTTCGCCTGAACACGACCTGATGAATCCATGTCGCTACCTGATTACGCCGAGCTGCATTGCCTCTCCAATTTCAGTTTCCTGCGTGGTGCCTCGCATCCGGCTGAACTGATCGCGCAGGCCGCAGCCCAGGGCTACGCGGCGCTGGCATTGACCGACGAATGTTCGCTGGCTGGCATCGTGCGTGCGCATCAGGGAGCCAAGCAGGCCGGGCTCAAGCTGATCGTCGGCAGCGAAATGACCACCATCGATGGCTTGAAACTGGTCTTCCTGGCCAGAAACCGCGAGGGCTACGGCAATCTCTCAGCACTCATCACGCTGGCCCGGCGGCGGGCGGAGAAGGGGGCTTACACCTTGCAGCGACACGACCTCAATATCGTCTCGCCGAATGGTGCCGTGCCTGATTGTCTTTTGCTCTGGGTGCCGGGCGAGGGTGCCTCGGTCGACGACGGGCGCTGGCTGGCCGAGCGCTTTCCCGGCAGGGCATGGATCGTCGTCGAACTCCACGCCGGGCCGGACGATGCGACCCGGCTGTCCGGACTGCAAGCGCTTGGCGCGGCCTGCGACTTGCCGCTGGTGGCGTGTGGCGACGTCCACATGCACGTCAAGGCGCGCCGTCCGGTGCAGGATGTATTGACCGCGCTGCGCCTCAAAGCGACGGTTTTCGACGCCGGCTACGCGCTGTTTCCCAACGCCGAGCGCCATCTCCGCACGCGCTTGCGCCTGTCCCGCCTCTATCCGCCGGAACTGCTGGCTGAAACGCTGAAGATTGCCGATCTGTGCAGCTTCTCGCTCGATGAACTGCGCTACGAATACCCGGAGGAAATCGTCGAAACCGGCCATACGCCGACTTCCTGGCTACGCCATGAAACCGAGCGCGGCTTGCTGCGGCGCTATCCGCAAGGCGTTCCGGATCATGTTAGAAGGATCGTGGAGCACGAGCTGACACTGATCGCCGAACTCAAATACGAAGCCTATTTCCTGACGGTGTACGACATCGTCTGCTTCGCGCGCAGCGTCGGCATCCTGTGCCAGGGGCGCGGCTCGGCAGCCAATTCGATCGTCTGTTTCGCGCTGGGCATCACCGAAGTCAGCCCGGATCGCTCGGGCATGCTGTTCGAGCGATTTATCTCGAAGGAGCGGGGCGAGCCGCCGGACATCGACGTCGATTTCGAGCACGAACGCCGCCCCGAAGTCATCGCCTACATCTACCAGAAATACACGCGCGAGCGCACGGCGCTGGCCGCTGCGCTCATCACCTACCGGACCAAGGGCGCATTGCGCGATGCGGGCAGGGTGCTCGGTTTCGAGACGGCGCGCATCGACGCGCTGACCGCCTCGCTGGCCTGGTGGGACAAGCGCGAGCAATTGCCCGAGCGGTTTGCTGAGCAGGGGCTGGACCCAAGCTCGCCGCGTGTCGAAAAGTGGCTGTGGATCGCCGGGCAATTACGCGGTTTCCCCCGCCATCTGACGCAGCACGTCGGCGGCTTCGTCATGTCGCGCGGGCCGCTCGCCCGGCTGGTTCCGGTCGAAAACACCGCCATGCCCGAACGCACGGTGATCCAGTGGGACAAGGACGATCTCGACGCCGTCGGCCTCATGAAAGTCGATGTACTGGCCCTCGGCATGCTCTCGGCCATCCGCCGCATGCTTTCAATTCTGGGTGAAATTTCCGGTCGACCGTGGAACTTGAAGGATATCCCGCCGGAAGACCCGAAAACCTACGAAATGCTCTGCCACGCCGACAGCATGGGCGTCTTCCAGGTTGAGTCGCGCGCCCAGATGGCCATGCTGCCGCGCCTCAAGCCACGCTGCTACTACGATCTCGTCATCGAGGTGGCGCTCGTCCGGCCCGGGCCGATCCAGGGCGACATGGTGCATCCCTACCTCAAGCGGCGACAGGGCAGGGAGCGTATCGACAAAATCTCGCCGGCCGTCGATGCGGTGCTCAAACGCACCTGCGGCGTACCCATCTTTCAGGAGCAGGTCATGCAACTGGCCGTCGTTGCAGCCAATTTCACCCCCGGTGAAGCCGACCAGTTGCGCCGCGCCATGGCCGCCTGGAAGCGCAAGGGCGGCCTCGAACCATTCGAGCAGAAACTGCTCGCCGGCATGGCAGCCAACGGCCTGCCAGAGGCTTTTGCCCGACGCATCATCCAGCAGATCCAGGGCTTCGGCGAATACGGCTTCCCCGAGTCGCACGCCGCCAGCTTCGCGCTGCTCGTCTATGTTTCGGCCTGGGTGAAACGACACCATCCGGCCGTTTTCCTCTGTGGCCTGCTCAACAGCCAGCCCATGGGTTTCTACTTGCCATCCATGCTGGTTCAGGATGCGCGGCGTCATGGTGTCACCGTCCTGCCACCCGATGTCACGGCTAGCGACTGGGACAGCATCATCGATGAAAACGGAGCGGTCCGCCTCGGCCTGCGCGAGATCAGCGGCTTCTCGCAGGCGGCCGCGCAACGCATTGCCACGGTCAACCGGGAAAAAGGGCCGTTTTTGAATGTATCCGATCTGGCGGCGCGCGCCGGCCTGCAACGCCGCGATCTCGATCAGCTTGCCGCCGCCGATGCCCTGCAAAGCCTGGCCGGTCACCGCCGACAAGCCGCCTGGGCAGCCTGCGTGGAAAAAACAATGACAAAAGTTCAGGGCGATCTCTTCGAGGGCACAACCATCAGCGAGCCAAAAACCGAACTGCCCATGCCCAACGAAGCCGAAAACCTGATCGCCGATTACCACAGTCTCGGCCTGACCTTGCGCCGTCATCCCTTGGCGCTGCTCCGCCAGCATTTGTTCGAGCGCCGCTTCGTTACGGCAGCCGAACTCAAAACAACCGGCCATCGCGCGCTAGTCCGCGCCGCCGGCATTGTCGTTGGTCGCCAGCGACCGGGCACAGCAACCGGCATCGTATTCGTTACACTGGAAGATGAAAGCGGACTAGTCAATGTCGTCGTCCATCCGCAACTGGTCGACAAGCAACGCCGCGAATTACTGAGCGCAACGCTGCTCGGTATTTACGGCCAACTGCAGATCGAAGGAGAAGTCGTTCACCTCGTTGCCAAGCGACTGGTCGACCTTTCAGCATGGCTAGGCCGGCTGGAAACATCGAGCCGGGATTTCCACTGAGCGCCAAGTTGCCGTATTGCGCGCATAATTTGTATTATGTTAAATTACACGAGTCGTAGTGTGACGGGACCAAACCAAAGGTTGAGAATCAGCTCAACCCCCTCCTTCCTGCACAGCACTGATCTGATCTATTGTTCAGACCACATCGGATTGCTGGCCTGCACTTTATTCACTTACGCGTGTAAGCATTGGCTGCCTGCTCCGACTAATGCTTAAACCCTATTCGGAGTTGCACGATGCACGACACTTTCCCCTTGTTGGTCAAGACAGCGTTTCCGGCAATCAAGCGCCGCCGGCTTGAAACACTCCAAGCCAATCTCGGTTACCGCTGCAATCAGTCCTGTTTCCACTGCCACGTCGCCGCCAGCCCCAAGCGAACCGAGGAAATGAGCTGGGAAACCATGAACGTGCTGCTCGAATTTGCACGTAGACAAGCGGTGCAAACGCTTGATCTGACCGGCGGAGCGCCGGAGATGAACCCCAACTTCCGCCGTCTGGTCAGCGCGGCCAGAGAACTGGGTATGCGCGTCATCGATCGCTGCAACCTGACCATCCTGAGCGAACCAGGCTACGAGACGATGGCCGAGTTCCTTGCCGAACAGAACGTGGAGATTGTTGCCTCCCTGCCGTGCTATCTGGAAGAAAACGTCAATGCCCAGCGCGGAGATGGCGCTTTCCAGGCCAGCATCGCGGGCTTGCGCAAACTCAACGCCCTGGGCTATGGCCAGGCGGGTAGCGGCCGTATTCTGAATCTGGTTTACAACCCCCTCGGCCCCAGCCTGCCGCCCGACCAGCAAAAGCTGGAGCAGGCTTACAAGGAGCAACTGGCTGCACGTTACGGCATTGTCTTCAACCAGCTTTTTGCACTGACCAACATGCCGATTCAGCGTTTTGGCAGCCAGCTCGTGACGCGAAACGAATTCCAGGATTACATGGAGCTACTCAAAGGCGCCTACCAGCCTGCCAACCTGGATGGCGTGATGTGTCGCTCACTGATTTCAGTCAGTTGGCAGGGCGAGGTCTTTGATTGCGACTTCAACCAGATGCTCAAACTCGAACTGGGTGGTCAAGAAGCTGGCCCCGTTCATCTGGCCGACCTGCTCGAAGCCGACCTGGCTGGTCGCCCGATCCGGGTAGCCGATCATTGCTACGGCTGTACGGCCGGCCAGGGCAGCAGTTGCGGCGGCGCACTCGACCATGCCGAGATTGAAGAAGCCCAACCAGCGAATGCCAGCACTTAAATCAACCCATCCTGTTCAGGAATCACCATGAAAATATCCGCCAAAATTCTCGCCCTGCTGGCCTGCACCCTGATCGCTGGCGGGGCAAGCGCCGCCGAGCCCCCGCTCAAATTTGGCGTCGGCCTCTTCCAGCCGGACCGGGACAAGAACGATGCAACCTATCGCCCCCTGGCCGACTATCTGTCGAAAAAACTCAACCGCCCGGTCGAATTACGCACGGTCGATAGTTGGGAAGGGCTCGCCAAATCGCTGGCCAACGGTGAAACCGACATCGCCCTGATGGGTCCGTGGGGCTACGTACTGGCCAATCATCAGGCCGGCGCCCAGGTCATTTCGACCATCCTTTACGATGGCAAGCCCGAGTATTTCGCCATCACGATCACCCACCCGAAATCCGGCATCAACACCCTGGCCGACCTCAAGGGCAAGACCTTCGCCTTTGGCGACAAGGGCTCGACGTCCGGCTACCTGATTCCGTTGCACTACCTGATGACGCAGGGCATCACGCCGGAGAAATATTTCGGCAAGGTGGTCCATACCTCGCACCAGGCAATCGAAACCCAGGTCACCCAGGGCGTGCTTGATGCCGGTGCCGACTACAACCGAAACCGCAACGCGATGATCGAACAAGGCCTGATCAAGGCCGAAGACTCAAAGATTATCTGGACCTCTGCTCCGCTGCCCAATGACGCTTTTGCCGTGAGCAACGCGCTGGCCGGCGACAAGAAGCTGATCGGCCAGCTCCAGGGCGCCCTCAGTGATGTCGGCGAAGCACTGAAGAGCAACCCCAAGCTGCTGCCGCCGCATTACACCGGCTTCGTCAGCCGCGATAACGCCTTCTACAAGCCAATCCGCGATGCTGGCCTGGCGACCGGAAAACTGCAGGCCAGGTAATGAGTGTCCACGCCCTGACGAACCATTTCGTCAATCGTTTCAGCGGCCGGCTCGGTTTTCTCGGGCTGACGCTGATCTACGCGCTGCTTGTCGCTGCCTGCCTTGGCACGCTGGCGCGCGACGACGAACTGTCGCTGGGGCGTAATCCTTTGGCCAATCTGGTCAAGACGGCAGGCGAATTCGCTCACCCCAGCTTTCTCGATCTCTGGTTCGGTAACCCGAATCTCCAATACAAGAGCGACGACGGCACGGTGCTGCGCGTCGAAAACCGCCAGGAAGTCGAAGCCGATTACCTGGCTGGCCTCGGCCGTGCCACCTGGACGACCATCCGCATCGCCACGCTGGGCTCGTTGCTCGGGGCCCTGCTCGCCCTGCCTCTGGCCGTATTGACTGCACGCAATCTGGCCGCGCCGAAGCCACTGGCCTGGCTGGCCAAGGGGGTACTTGACGTCGCCCGCTCCATCCATACGCTGGTCTTCGGGCTGGTGCTGGTCGGCATCGTTGGACTCGGCCCGACCGCTGGCATTCTGGCCATCGGGCTGCATTCGATGGGCACCTACGGCAAGCTGTTCGCCGAAGCCATCGAGTCGCTCGACATGGCGGCCATCGACGCCGTACGCAGTGTCGGCGCAACGCCCGATCAGGTCTTCTTCAACGCCGTCTGGCCCTCGGTGCTGCCGCAATTCGTTTCCAGCCACCTTTACGTCTGGGAATTCAACATTCGCGACTCGACCATCCTCGGCCTGATCGGCGCCGGCGGGCTTGGCCTGTTGATTACCGAAGCGACCTCGCTGTTCCAGTGGGGCCGGTTATCAACCGTGTTGATCGTCATCGCGCTGATGGTTTCCGCCTTCGACGCCGTCAGCCGGCGTATCCGGCAGGCTCTGTCATGAACGGAATGGTCATTTCCCTGCAGCAGGTGTGCTGCATTGCCGGAGGACGGTCGCTGCTCGATGTCGGCACGCTGAACATCTGCCACGGCGAGCGCATCGCCATCGTCGGCCACAATGGCGCCGGCAAATCGACGCTGCTCCGCCTGCTGACCGGCTTCATGCCGGCAGCGCATGGCCGGGTCGACGTGCTCGCCCACGATCTGAGCGGCAGCCCGTCTCCCCGGGAACTGCGCGCCCTGCGCCGCGAAGTTGGACAGATCCACCAAGGCCTGCATCTGGTGGGTCGCCTGAGTGCGCTGGAAAACGTGCTGATCGGCAGCCTCGGTCGCGTCACCGGCTGGCGTAGCTGGGTTCGCCATTTTCCGGCTGACGAGGTCAGCGCTGCCGAAGCTGCGCTGCACGACGTCGGCCTGCTGGCCCGCGCCACGACACGGGCCGACAAGCTTTCCGGCGGCGAACGGCAGAAGATCGCCATCGCCCGCCTGCTTGTCCAGCGGCCAAAACTCATTCTCGCCGACGAACCGACGGCGGCGCTCGATCCGGCCGCCGCAGGCGAGGTTTGTCACCTGCTGGCCCAGGCGGCGAGCCATGCTACGCTGGTCACTATCGTCCACAACCCGTCCTTGCTGCCCTTGCTGGCCGATCGGGTCATCGGCCTGAAAAGCGGCCGGATCGCCTTCGATTTGCCGCTTTCTGCGGTCGACGACCAAAAACTGACCAATTTGTATCGCCCCGACGAGACCGTTCCCGCTGTTCCCTGGCAACTGCCGGATAGCCCCCGGCGCTCAGCATTTTCTTGAGGGAACGACTCGTCATGGAAACACGTCTTATCAGCAAGAAGTAGAGAGGAAAAATCATGAACCGTCGCCACTGGATTGCCCGCGTATCCGGGCTGATTGCCGCCAGCGCCCTTCCCTTCGGCGTTTCGGCAGCCAGCAAGTTTCCGCTCAACAAAAGCCGCGCTGAATGGAAAAAGCAGCTGCCGCCAGACGCCTACGTCGTGCTTTTCGAGGATGGTACCGAGCGCGCTGGCAGTAGCCCGTTGAACGCCGAAAAACGCGCTGGCACCTTTATCTGCGCCGCCTGCAACAATCCGCTGTTCGACAGCGCCCATAAATACGAGAGCGGCACCGGCTGGCCGAGTTTCTGGCAGCCGCTGGCCGGCGCCGTCGGTACTTCGACCGATTTCAAGCTGATCCTCCCGCGTACCGAGTATCACTGCTCGCATTGCGGCGGGCATCAGGGGCATGTTTTCGACGATGGCCCGAAACCGACTGGAAAGCGTTACTGCAACAATGGTATCGCACTCAAATTTGTCGCCAAGGGCGACGCACTGCCGGCGCTGCTGACATGAAAATCAATCATTTTTTCCGGTCGACCGCAGCAATAGCCGCGCTGACGGCGAGTTTCCAGACTCTGGCGCTGGAACCCCAGGCAGCCAAGGCCAGCGCGTTGTTTGCCGGCGGCTGTTTCTGGTGCATCGAAGCCGACTTTGAAAAGTTGCCCGGCGTCATCGAAGTCGAATCCGGTTACACAGCGGGCCCGACGAAGAACCCAAGCTACGAAGCGGTCAGTTCTGGCAGGACCGGGCACACCGAGGCGGTGCGCGTGATCTATGACCCGAAAAAAGTCAGCTACCCGCAACTGGTGGAGTACTTCTGGCGGCACATCGACCCGACCGTCAAGGATCGCCAGTTCTGCGATGCAGGCAGCCAGTACCGCAGCGGCATCTACTGGCAGAACGATGCCGAGAAAAACGCAGCTGAAGCCAGCCGTGATGCCTTGCTCAAGAGTGCGCGCTTTCCGGTGATCTACACCGAGGTGCTTCCGGCTTCGACCTTCTGGCCGGCCGAGGAATACCATCAGGACTATTACAAGAAGAACCCGATCCGCTACGCGTACTATCGTTCAGGCTGCGGCCGGGATGCACGCGTCCAGCAGTTGTGGGGCGATCGCAAGTAAGCGATGCAGCCGGGCGCGTGGGTGCGAGCTTCCTGACGCCCCCCGCCGCCCGGCTCAATGCAGCAAAATTCTGCCCACGGTGTAAGGAAGGTGCTGCTTCCTGCGACTAATCATTACGGGTGAGCTTATCGCGTAACCCTTTAACGAAATTAGGCAGGAATTTTTCATGAACCCCAAGAAACTGGCACTGCTCGGGCTCATTGGTGTGTTGGCCGGTTTGTATGTTCATTTCGACCTGGGTCAATACCTGAGCCTGCAGTCGCTCAAGAATCAGCAAGCCGCCATCGAGGCTTTCCGGGCCAGCAATCCGCTATTGAGCGTTGCCGGATATTTCGTGGTGTACGTCATCGTCACCGCCCTTTCCTTCCCCGGTGCCGCGCTGCTGACACTCGCTGGCGGCGCCATCTTCGGCCTGATCTGGGGCACGGTGATTGTTTCTTTCGCATCGACAATCGGCGCCACCCTTGCCTTCCTGATGTCACGTTTTCTGCTGCGTGACTGGGTGAGCAAGCGTTTCGGCCAGCGCCTGGCCGCCATTGACGAAGGTGTGCGCCGCGAAGGCGGTTTCTATCTGTTTACCTTGCGTCTGGTACCGGCATTCCCGTTTTTCCTGGTCAACCTGCTGCTCGGCCTGACGGTCATGAAAACCCGGACCTACTTCTGGGTCAGTCAGCTTGGCATGCTTGCCGGGACAGTGGTTTACGTCAATGCCGGCACTCAGCTGGCCAAGCTGGAATCCCTCTCCGGCATTCTCTCGCCCGCCCTGCTCGGCTCTTTCATTCTGCTCGGCATCTTTCCCCTGATTGCCCGCAAGATCGTGGAGATCGTTCGCATGAACAAGGTATTCGCCAACTGGAAGAAGCCGGCCCGCTTCGACCGCAATCTGGTGGTCATCGGCGGCGGTAGCGCCGGCCTGGTCACTTCCTACATCGCTGCAGCGGTCAAGGCCAAGGTGACCTTGGTCGAAAAGCACAAGCTGGGCGGCGATTGCCTGAATACCGGCTGCGTGCCCTCGAAGGCGCTGATCCGCTCGGCCAAGTTCCTGTCGCATGTCAGTCGTTCGCAGGAATTCGGCATCGCTTCAGCCAGTGCCCGGTTCGCGTTTTCCGATGTGATGGAGCGCGTGCAATCCGTCATCAAGACCATCGAGCCACACGATTCGGTCGAGCGTTACACCGAGTTGGGCGTCGATGTCGTTCAGGGCAGCGCGAAAATCGTATCGCCGTGGGAAGTCGACATCACCCGTGAGGACGGCAGCACGCAACGCCTGACCACACGCAGCGTCGTCATCGCCACCGGCGCCCGGCCTTTCGTGCCGCCGATTCCGGGCATTGAGGAAGTCGGCTACCTGACCTCGGACAACGTCTGGAATCTGCGCGAATTGCCCAAACGTCTGGTCGTGCTCGGTGGCGGCCCGATCGGCTCGGAACTGACGCAGGCCTTCGCACGCCTCGGGGCCAAGGTGACCCAGGTCGAAATGGCGCCGCGCATCATGATTCGCGAAGACCCGGAAATATCCGAACTGGTCGCCCAGCGCTTCCGGGCCGAGGGAATTGATGTCCTGCTCAATCACCGGGCCAAGCAATTTGTCATCGAGAACGGCGAGAAAATCCTGATTGCCGAACACGAAGGACAGGACATACGCATTCCCTTCGATGCCGTGCTGGTCGCTGTCGGCCGCGTCGCCAACCTCAAGGGATTCGGCCTCGAAGAACTGGGTATTCCGACCGGACGCACCGTCGATACCAACGAGTTCCTGCAAACCAATTACCCGAATATCTACGCCGCCGGTGACGTTGCCGGGCCCTTCCAGTTCACCCATGCCGCCGCCCACCAGGCCTGGTATGCCGCGGTCAATGCACTGTTCGACCCCTTCAAAAAATTCAAGGCCGATTATTCGGTGATTCCGTGGGCCACCTTCGTCGAACCGGAAGTCGCCCGTGTCGGACTGAACGAACTGGAAGCCAAGGAAAAAGGGATTCCCTACGAGGTCACGACCTACGGCATTGACGACCTGGACCGCGCCATCGCCGACAGCGAGGCGCACGGCCTGCTCAAGGTGCTGAACGTGCCGGGCAAGGACAAGATACTCGGCGTCACCATTGTCGGCGAACATGCCGGTGACCTGATCGCCGAATACGTGCTGGCCATGAAGCAAGGCATCGGGCTGAACAAGATACTCGGCACCATCCACATCTATCCGACCCTGGCCGAGGCGAACAAGTACGTTGCCGGCAACTGGAAGAAGGCGCATGCGCCGCAGGGGCTTCTGGCCTGGGTGGAACGATTCCACGCCTGGCGCAGGGGGTAAGCCCGATGACGATCCTTAAGAAATTCAGCCTGCTGGCGCTCATGACGATGGCCAGTTTCTCGGCTGTCGCCTTTGACCACGACTACCGGGAATGGAACACGCTACTGGCTAAACACGTCAAGGTGGCGCCGGACGGCTATTCGAGCCGGGTAGACTATCGCGGTATGGCGGCCGATCAGGCGATGCTCCAAACCTGGCTCAAAACAGTTTCCGCAGTCCCGGAAGCCGAGTACAAGCAGTGGCCCAAAGCGAAACGCCTGGCCTTCCTGATCAATGGCTACAATGCCTGGACGGTTGAACTAGTGTTGCGTAAATATCCTGACCTCAAATCGATCAAGGATCTAGGCAGTGTCTTCCAGTCGCCCTGGAAGAAGAAGTTCATCCCGCTCTTCGGCCAGGAAATGGCACTCGACGATATCGAACACGGCCTGATCCGCGCCCCGGGTACTTTCGACGATCCGCGTATTCATGCAGCCGTCGTCTGCGCTTCAATCGGTTGCCCGATGTTGCGGCCCGAAGCCTTTACGGCTGAAAAGCTGGATAGCCATCTGGAAGACGGCATGCGCCGCTTCCTCGCCGACAGCAGTCGCAATCGCTTCGACACAGCCAGTGGAAAGCTCCAGGTTTCGAAAATATTCGACTGGTACGGCAAGGATTTCGAGAAAGGTCATCAGGGCTTCGCTTCGCTCAAAATCACCTTTGGTCGTTATGCCGGGCAACTTGCCAAAACACCGGATGCACAGGAGCGAATTCGCCAGGGTGACTACAAACTGACGTTCCTTGAATACGACTGGCGGCTGAATGATGTCAGTGCAACAGAGCGCACCAAGGCACAAAAATGAACGTGCTGGCTCGCCGTGTCGGTAGTTGGTTGGGACGCTGGCTTAGCCAGCCCCATCACCGCCATGGCGCCTCGCTACCGACGCCCCTGGAATTACTTGCTAAAGCGCTCCGGCCCGGGGACGTGCTTCTGGTTGAAGGTGAAACGAGAGTCAGTGTGGCGATAAAATATCTGACCCAATCCACTTGGTCGCATGCGGCACTTTTTATCGGCGATGCTGCTGAATGCAACGGCCCGAACGGCACCCCGCTGAACTTTGTCGAGGCAGATATCATCGAAGGTATTCGCCTGGTTGAACTAGCCGAATTCGATGGTTTGCACTGCCGCATCTGCCGGCCTGTCGGCCTTTCCGATGAGGACCGGCAACGCGTCATCGACTACGGACTGGGACGGGTTGGCCAGCAATACGACCTGAAAAATGTCTTCGATCTGGCACGTTACCTGATACCCACGCCTCCCGTGCCGCAACGCTGGCGACGCCGAATGCTCTCGCTGGGTAGCGGAGACCCGACGCGAGCCATCTGCTCGACGTTGATCGCGCAATGTTTTCAGTCGGTGCGCTACCCCATCCTGCCCGATATCGAACTGCGCGCTAGCAATCGTCAGGACTGCCCGGGATGCATCGACGAAATACTGCGCATTCGCCATCACAGCCTGTTCGTCCCGCGGGATTTCGATGTGTCGCCCTATTTTCAGGTGATCAAGCCAACACTGGATAATGGCTTCGAATACCGTCGTCTCAACTGGGCCGACCATTTGCCCGAGGCTGCGCAGCGTGAGGCCAGTATATGACTCGGTGTTTCCTCGCCAGCCTGGTTGGCATGGGCATTCCCTTTGCAACCCTGGCCGATCCACTCTGGGTCGGCCGCTTCAACGAAAGTGACACGACCATTCCGGCGCCCTGGAAAGTTGAGCATCTCGACCTGCGTGTGGCGCCAACCCAGTACACATTGCGCAAATGGGACGGGGTCGTTGCCATCGAAGCAAGGGCAAAGAAGAGCATGGCATTGCTCGGACGGACTGCTGCGGTCGACCTCAGAAAAACGCCCATTTTGTGCTGGCAATGGCGGATAGACGCGCCCGTTGCCTCTGCCGACATGACCCGAAAATCCGGCGATGATTACGCCGCCCGAGTCTATCTGACCTTTGCGGTGCCGCCCGATCAGTTGGGCTTCGCCACCCGTTCCAAACTTCGGCTGGCACGGTCGATCTACGGCAGTCAGGTACCCGATGCCGCGCTGAACTACATCTGGGACAACCGCCACCCGATCGGCACCTTGCAGGACAACGCCTACACCGATCGGGCGCGCATGCTGGTGTTGCGCTCTGGTGCCGGGCAGGCGGGAGCCTGGGTGCAGGAACGGCGAAACGTCCTGGCCGATTTTCAAACGGCATTTGGCGATATCGGCGGCGAACTGAGGGGGCTGGCTATCGCCTCGGATACCGATAATACTGGCGAGGAAGCGCATGCCGGCTTCGCCGATTTCCGCTTCGTTGCGTCGGAAGACGCCTGCCCGATGACGAAGAACTGAATCTTGCCGCTAGAAACTGAACGAAACGAACAGCTGATTTACCCATGAACACGCCCGCTGTCTCTATCATCATTCCCGTACTGAACGAAGCCGACGGCATCGTTCATGTCCTTGAACGCCTGCAAGGGTTTCGCGCGCAAGGTACGGAGGTGATCGTCGTCGATGGTGGCAGCGACGATGACACGGCAGAATGTGCCCGTTCGCTGGCGGATTGCGTGACGACATCCAGACGGGGCAGAGCTCTTCAGATGAATGCCGGTGCGGCTCTGGCGTCAGGTGACATACTGCTGTTTCTGCACGCGGACACGCTTCTCCCCTCTGCCGCCCTGGAATTGGTACGCGCAGCGGTGAGCAATCGAGGCTGCTGGGGACGCTTCGATGTGAGCATCGATGGCGGTATCCGGGGCCTTGGCATGGTGGCATTCATGATGAACTGGCGCTCGCGCCTGACCGGCATAGCGACCGGCGATCAAGGCATATTCGTCAAGCGCGAAGCCTTTCAGCACAGCGGCGGATTCCCGGCGATTCCGCTGATGGAAGACATCGTGTTTTCCCACGTCATGCGCAAGGAAGGATGGCCGGTTTGCCTCACGGAACGCGTCACGACCTCGGGCCGACGCTGGGAGAAACATGGTCTGCTAAGCACGATCCTGACGATGTGGTGGCTGCGCCTTCGATTCTTTTTTGGTGCCAGCCCGAACGCTCTGGCAAGGGAATACGGCTACCTCCCTGATGGAACCTGAGCCCATGCAGCGCGTCGGGGTTGCGATACTGGCCAAAGCCCCTGTTCCCGGGCTGGCCAAGACACGCCTAATTCCGCACCTTGGTGCAGATGGAGCGGCAACGCTGCAAGGCTGGCTCTTGCAGCGCGCAGTAGCGACAGCGTTGCGGGCCGATATAGGCCCGGTAACTCTCTGGTGTGCCCCCGATGTCGTTCATCCGGCGTTCGTGGCCTGCCTCTCTTTCGGTGCCGTAACCTTGCGCCGCCAGCCGGAAGGCGATCTCGGCGAACGCATGCTTGCAGCGATCGCAGAATCGTCGACGCCCGCCGGTACGCTGGTGATCGGGACGGACTGCCCGGTTCTGAGCTCCGATCTCTTGCGCCAGGCTGCCTGCAGCCTGCTGGAGCACGACGCGACCGTCGTTCCTGCCGAAGACGGTGGCTATGTGTTGATCGGAATGCGAGAAGCAGATCATCGTGCGTTTCAGGCAATTGACTGGAGCACAGAGCGCGTCATGGCGCAGACCCGTTCTCGCCTGACCGGAATATATTTGCGATGGCACGAATTTCCGCCACTCTGGGATGTCGACCGCAGGGAAGACTTCGAGCGTCTGGCAAAACACTGTCCCGAGGTTCATACGCTCTCCCCGGGTATCGAAGTGCGAGCATGAAGCAGCTTGTTCTGGCCGGGGCCGGCCATGCCCACCTTCACGTACTGAAAGCTTTGGCGGAACGTCCGTGGGCAGGTGTCGAAGTCACCTTGATCTCGCCATATCCCCGCCAGATCTATTCCGGCATGCTTCCGGGGTGGATGGCAGGTCATTACAGACTGGATCAATGCGCTGCTGTCCTCAAGCCACTGCTCGCCGCAGCCGGCGTCCGTTTTGTCCAGGATAGCGTGGTCGGCCTGGATGCGCCGCGCCGGGCCATACAAACCCTGAACCACGGAGAGATAGCCTACGATGCGCTATCTCTGGATACGGGTGCCGAGGTCGAGCTTTCAGCCTTGGCCGCCACAGATGCTACCTTGCTGTCGATCCGCCCCATCGAGGATTTTGTCGTCGGCTGGACGCGGCAACTTGAGGTTTTCAAGCAGCGGGGCGTGGCCAGTCTCGCTGTCGTGGGCGGCGGTGCCGCCGGAGTGGAACTGGCCCTCGCCGCGCGTTACCGGCTCACCCGAGAACTGGATGCAAGCAAGGTACTGGTAAAACTAGTCGGCGGCGGCATTTTGCCCGGACACGGGCCGAGCATCGTCGCGCGCGTCACGAAAGCCTTGGTGCGTCACCGGATCGAGTTCGTCAAAGGGTATGCGTCAGGCTGCTTGTCCGGCCTTGAGTTGCACGACGGGACAACAGTTCCGGTCAATTGCATCATCGCGGCAACCGGAGTTAGTCCAGCGATATGGCTGGCCGATTCCGGACTGACGCTTGCACCGGACGGTTTTATAGCAGTTCAGGACGGACAGCAGAGCGTTTCACATCCGCAAGTGTTTGCCGCCGGTGATGTCGCATCCCGCATCGATGCCCCCCATGCCAAGTCAGGCGTCTATGCCGTTCGCGCTGGCCCCGTGCTGGCCCGCAATCTCAATCTTGTTCTAACGGGGCAGGAGCCGCTAAGTTACCAACCACAAAAAAGGAGCCTTTACCTGCTGGCAACCGGCCCCAAAGAGGCCATCATGTCCTGGGGCAGATTTTCCGCCAGCGGACGCTGGGCCTGGTTATGGAAGGACCGGATCGACCGGCGCTTCATGCGCCAATACGAGATCAATCCGACGAGCGGAGCGGAAGAAAAAACCCAGCCCGGGAGCTGAAATTCTCCCTGTCAATGCTCACCTTTGGGTACCGGCAAACTCAGGATCTGAATACCTTCATCGCGCAAGGCATCACATTCATCTTCGCTGGCCTGGCCGCGAATCGGGCGTTGTGGCGCTTCGTTGTAATGAATCCTGCGCGCCTCATCGGCAAACGAGTGGCCAACATCCTCACTGTGACTGACGATAGTCTGGATAAGCTGGCGATACAGGGCGGTGGCATGTTCGCCGACCGGCATCAACGCCGTACTCGTCGGCGCTGAGGATGAACTGGCTGAGGACTCCGCGACCTGCTCGACGTGGTGCCCGGAAATTGCCACAGCCGAAGGTACGCGGCGAACGTTGTGGCTATCGCATTGCGGACAGCAGACAAGGTTCTCTTCAAGTTGTGCCTCGAACGCGTCGGCATTCTGGAACCACCCTTCAAACCGGTGGTTATTGTCGCAGTTAAGGTCGTAGATGATCATGTATTCAATCGTGGTGCCTGGGACGGGAATCGAACCCGTACACTCAAAGAGCGAGAGATTTTAAGTCTCTTGTGTCTACCAATTTCACCACCCAGGCCGGGGGCTTCAATTATATCGGGCCCCGATATGAAAAAAGGGAAAGCGACCAGCGCTTTCCCTTTTTCTATTTGGAGCGGCAGAAGAGTCTCGAACTCTCGACCTATACCTTGGCAAGGTATCGCTCTACCAACTGAGCTACTGCCGCAAAATCTGGAGGCGCGAGCCGGAGTCGAACCGACCTACACGGATTTGCAATCCGGTGCATAACCGCTTTGCTATCGCGCCGTGCCTACATTCTGCTTTACTGCTGCGGAACTGGTTAGCTAAACCAATTCCAATAAAATCTGGAGCGGCAGAAGAGTCTCGAACTCTCGACCTATACCTTGGCAAGGTATCGCTCTACCAACTGAGCTACTGCCGCGTCAAACAGAGCGCGCATTATAGACGCCCCAAGGGATTTGTCAACACCCTCTTCTACTTTTCCGCACTACGCCTGGCAATTTCCGGCCAGGCCATGCGCAGGTAATAAGCCATCGACCACAAGGTCAGCAGCGCCGCCAGCCAGATCAGCCACTCGCCGGCCAACATCGTATCAATGCCAAACAGGGGCGCCTGGAACAGCAACAGCGGAATCGCCGCCATCTGGGCGGTGGTCTTGATCTTGCCCAGCATCGAGACGGCGACGCTCTTCGCCGCGCCGATCTTGGCCATCCATTCGCGCAGCGCCGAGATGGTGATCTCGCGGCCGATGATGATGGTGGCGACGATGGCATCAGTGCGACCGAGTTGGACCAGCACGATCAGCGCAGCGGCAACCATCAGCTTGTCAGCAACTGGATCCAGGAAAGCGCCGAAGGCTGAAGTCTGGTTCAGTTTGCGTGCCAGGTAACCATCGGCCCAGTCAGTAAATGCAGCGGCCATGAAGATC
>JAEUOG010000068.1 GCA_016790815.1 Dechloromonas sp. | reverse complement strand
GATCTTGATGCCTTCCAGCCGCGCCAACTGGCGCAGGCGGATTTCGAGGATGTCTTCGGCCTGGATTTCGGAGAGCTTGAAGTGCTTGATCAGGTCAGCCTTCGGATCATCCGATTCGCGGATGACCTTGATGACCTTGTCGATGTCGAGCAGTACCGCCAAACGGCCTTCCAGAATGTGGATGCGCTTTTCGGCCACGGTCAGGCGGTGGTGGGTTCGTCTTTCCACGGTCGACAGGCGAAAACGGCACCATTCCGAAATCATGCTGTACAGCGAGGCCTGGCGCGGCGTGCCGTTGACGCCGAGGACGGTCAGGTTGATCGAAGCGTTGGTTTCCAGGCTGGTGTGGGCGAGCAGCATGCGCACCAGATCGTCCTGACCCTGGCGTGATGAGGCCGGTTCGATGACGAGGCGGACGGCGTGTTCCTTGCCTGATTCATCGCGCACGCCGCTTTCGGAAATCGACGACAGGAAGGCGGCTTTCAGGTTGAGCTGCTCTGGGGTGAAGACCTTTTTGCCGGCTTTTTCCTTGGCGACCGGATTCGAGCAGGCTTCGATTTCGGAGAGTACGGTGGCAGTCGAGACGCCCGGCGGCAGTTCGGTGATGACCAGCTTCCATTGCCCGCGAGCCAGATTTTCGATCTTCCACTTGGCGCGTACGCGCAGGCTGCCGCGGCCGCTACGGTAGGTGGCGGCGATTTCCTCGGGCGTCGAGATGATCTGCGCGCCGCCCGGGTAGTCCGGGCCGGGGATCATCGCCAGCACATGGTCTTCTGTGAAATTCGGGTCTTTTATGAGGTTGACCGCAGCAGCAGCCACTTCGCGCAGGTTATGGGCCGGAATTTCGGTCGCCATGCCGACGGCGATGCCGGAGGCACCGTTGAGCAGGCAGAAGGGCAGACGGGCCGGGAGCAGCGCAGGTTCGTCATTGGCGCCGTCGTAGTTGGGCTTCCAGTCGACCGTGCCTTCGTCGAGTTCGGCCAGCAAGAGCTCGGCGATGGGCGTCAGGCGGGCTTCGGTGTAGCGCATGGCGGCGGCGTTGTCGCCGTCGCGTGAGCCGAAATTGCCCTGACCATCGACGATCGGGTAACGCAGGCTCCAGTCCTGTGCCATGCGGACCATGGCGTCATAGACTGACGAGTCGCCGTGCGGGTGGTATTTACCGATCACGTCACCGACAACGCGCGCCGATTTGACATGGCGCGGGCTCTTGTACAGGCCCATGCGGTGCATGGCGTAGAGAATGCGGCGCTGCACCGGCTTCTGGCCGTCGGCGGCCGAGGGCAGGGCGCGGCCGGTGACGACGCTCATGGCGTATTCGAGATAGCGGCGAGCGGCGTAGTCGGCCGGCGAAGGGATGTCGTTGGCGGGGCCGCTGGCGGCTGGGGGGCGTTCAGGCGGGTCGTTGTCGCCCGTTTCTTCGGCAGGGGATTCGTTCAGGACTGGCAGGGCGGTTTCCGCAGCGATTTCGGCAGCCGGAAGATATGCTGGAATCACTGCGGGCTCTGTCCCGGCGGGAGGATGCGGGTCGTTCTGGGCGAAAAGTTTCAGCTGGTCTGTCATGGAATTCTGTCTTTACTGCGCGGTCTTGGTAATGTGCGTGCGGATGGTAACCGAAAGAGCAGCAGATGCCGTATCGGTCATGCGCTCTGTGCGCTTTGAGCCGCTGCAGAGAACGGTTCCCGGCCCGGTTTGGCGTCGTATCGCTTGCCCTGCTGGTTTCGATTAGGGATAATCGATATGGATATGAGTGTTTTCTAAGTAACTGAAGATTCGAAACAACATATCACGTTTAATTTTCTGGTTTGGGCGGCGATCCGCCGTTTTTGGAGTTGTCCCATGCGGCTGGTTCTCCTTGTCTACTTCCTTTGTGCCTCCGTATTTGCGCAAGCAGAGCCTGAACGCACCATCCGTATTTGCGACGATACCGGCTGTTCAGATCGTCCGCGCAGTACCACTACTTTTGACCCCAACGCCGGCGGAGATTCCGAGGCTGAGCGTCGCCTGGCCGCGCTGAAGGCGAAAGCCGAAAAGGATCCGCGTGCTGCTTATGATCTGGGCTTGCGGTACTTCCGTGGCGATGGCGTGCGCCAGGACAGCTATCAGGCGCTGCAATGGATGCGCGATGCGGCCGAGCGGGGTGACCGCAAGGCGCAAACGGCGGTCGGCAAGCTCTATCTGATGGGGCTGGAGGAAATGGGCTCCGACCCGGCCGAGGCCGAGAAATGGTTTTCTATTGCAGCCGGACGGGGTGACAAGGAGGCCAAAAAGCTGCTCGCCCAAGCCAGCACGGCGAAAAAGAACGAAGTTGCCTATCGTCGCTGGGTAGATTCCCAGCGCGTGTATTGGCACGAATACTGGCATAGCCGTTACACCTATCGTTGGTACTGGAACAACAGCGGTTGGTACTACCGTGACGAATATTGAACCGATTGACACCTACTGAAAGTTGACAAAAATGAAGGCCACGAATATCCCCTTTTTGATGAGTGCTGCGGCTGCCCTAGTGCTGGCCGGCTGCGGTGGCATGGTTCAGACCGGCAATGCGCCGACTGCGGCGACCGGTGCCGCAGCGGGCGGCACCAGCGTCGGCGCCAATCCGAGCCTTGAACGTTGCCCGGCACCGCTGGGCACACTGGCTGTCGATGACGGTCGCAACAAGGACTGGTATGGCGCCTTCGGCCGGGCCACCAAGGTAACGACCATCGAGCCGCTGATCCGTCTCGCCGTACAACAGTCCAATTGCTTCATCATCACTTCGATAGGCAATGAGCGCCTGGACAACAAGATGTCGGCGATTACCGACAAGCAGCGTAACTCGGGTGAATACCGCGCCGGATCGAAGCAGCAGAAGGGCCAGCGCGTTGCAGCCGATTACTTCATGGAGCCGTCAATCGTCGTCGATCAGTCGCCGACCGGGCGTCTGGCCGGTGCTGTTGGCGGTGCGCTGCTCGGCGGCCGCGGTGGCCAGGTCGTTGGTGCCGGCATGGAAAGCAAGGTTTCGGTTGTCACGCTGTCGCTGTTTGACATTCGCTCATCGGTGCAGATTGCCATTTCCGAAGGCAATTCGACGGCGACCAACTTCGGTGCCGCGCTCGGCGCGTTCGGCGGCGGAGCAGCCGGCGGCCTGGGCGGTTTCTCGCAGACGCCGGAAGGCAAGGCGACCGTTGCCGCCTTCGTCGATGCCTACAACAGCATGGTCATCTCGCTGCGCAACTATAAGGCCCAGGACGTCAAGGGCGGGCTGGGTAGGGGCGGCACGCTGAAGGTGAATTGATCATCTCATCTCGCGGCAATCTTCGGGTTTGAGCGTGATGATCGTGGGGAAAAGGCGCTACTTGGTCGGCGCCTTTTTCATGCCCGCAGATTTCAATTTTTTGCCGAAATTTCCGGTTGACCGTGGGCGCCGGCTAAATGATCGCTCACTGACCGGCCGGAGTAGCTTGTATTTGTCATGAAGCGCGCCAATGGGTGATCCGGAGCGTTTGAATCCTTTCAGAACAATGGCTTTTGCTTGTTGTCGACCGGCGGCGCAGTCTTGAGTTTTGCTGTGGGCCTGGCAGGCAACTTGATGGCTGCGCCCCACTTAAGTGCTCCCGTAGAGCGCCAGAGTTCAAGATGGTTTTTGCGGTAATCGTACGCCTCGTCGTCACCCCCGATGGTAATGCCCCGTGGATTGAAGCGAGGCACCTTGGGATTGGTGGCGTGCAGCATTTTCCAGACTTTGGGCGAGCGGGCGGCGGCCGCTTTCAGCGCCGTTTCCGCATCGTCGAGCCGGCCGGCTGCGAAGAAGGCCAATACCCGGCCATATTCCGTCGACGCGAAATCGTTCGGATAGCGCGCAGCGATGGCGATGGCTTCGTCGGCTAGGTCGGTGGCGACCAAGGCGTGGATCAGGACTTCGCGCAGCCCGGTGTTGTCGGTCGGATTGGCGACATTGACGCTCCAGCGCATCAGGTCAAGCATTTCCGTCGGGC
The DNA here is from genome assembly GCA_016790815.1 of Dechloromonas sp. Taxonomy (GTDB): domain Bacteria; phylum Pseudomonadota; class Gammaproteobacteria; order Burkholderiales; family Rhodocyclaceae; genus Azonexus. The sequence continues at coordinate 4,220 of JAEUOG010000068.1, read as the reverse complement.
GCGTCACAATAAACGCCTCGACGCAATAACTGACTAGCGTCAGTAGCGGCCGGTTGTCGAGAAAGCCCCAGGGCAATTCCTTCTTGAGCGCCTTGAGTTTGCTGAGGACAACCTGACGCAATGCTGCACCGCGCTCCAGCACTTGACGTGACAGGGCGTCGCCGCTGCCGGGCAGGTTTTCCGGCAGGGCGCTGATCATTTCCGAAACGTCGCGCAGAATCCGGAAGGATTGGCCGGCCAGCGGTTCTTCGCCGAGAAAAAGGATGGCGATTTCCAGATCGCCTTCCTCAACCAGTTCCATCCAGTCAAGTTCCAGTTCTGAAAGGTCTTTTTTCGGCGTTAGCTCGGCACCGCCGCTCAACCGGTAATGACAAGCCGGAGCCGGCCAGTGACTGATTGCCTCGCCCAAGTCTGCCTGCGGGCCGCGGCCAAGCGGCAGGGTACGCAACAGGCCGGCATCGCTACCATCAGCCAAGTCGTGTAGTAGCCTGATCAGGTCGCTATGGTCGTACTCAGGGTCGCGGCTAAGCCGTGCCGCCCAGAACCTGGCACGCGCCTGAGCCTCGGAGCGACGGCCTTCGGAAAGCAGCACCAGGACTTCCAGGTGCGAGAGTGCAGGTTCATTCGGAGTCAACCTTTGTGCCTCGCGGAAAGCTATCCAAGCATCGGCGTAGTTGCCGCGGTCGCTATGCACTGTCGTCTGGCGCTGCCAGCCGGCTGAGCGCAGTGCCTTGTCCGGTGCGGCTTTCAGCGCGTCGATGAACTTCTGCTTCTTGCGCGGCGCATTCACCTCCAGGTAGGCGTTGAGCAAGGTATCCGCCGCCAGTTCGGCCCGGCCATCGAGCTGGTCAATATGAACAAACAGTTTTTCGAGTAGCGCCACGGCCTTTTTGGGCTGCTCTTCATTGATCCATTGACTGGCGACCAGGGCCAGCGATTCGGGGTGTAATTCCAGCAGTGGCAACTCGGCCAGTTTCTTCGCAGGCATTATTGCCAGAACTTGGGTCAGCATGATTTCCTCGGAAATGCCCAGTGGTGGCGCGTCAATGGCCGCGCAGCACTGTTTGGATTTTTTGCCTGAACCGCACAGGCAGGGCGCGTTACGCTCCGGCTTCGCCTGTTTGCGCGGGCGGAAGCGGTTCTCCGGAATCGGCGTCGCATTCCAGATTTCCAGCGCCACCTGTGTGGCCATGCTCCTGACCATTTCCGTTGTCTGCGACGACTTGGGAACATCGAGTGTCTTGAGCAATACCGGGAGCATGCCTTCAGTCCGCAGCCGAAATTCGGCAAAGGAAATGCCTGCAAGAATCTGGCGGGCCGCGGCGTGGCAAAATGAGTCCAGGGTGTCCTGCCAATCTTGTTGCTCGAGTATCGTCATGATGGTTTACCGGGGAGGAAGGTAATCAGTAATTCAGCCTGTGAATTGATTGCTGGCCGCGAACGCTGGTTTTCGAACAAGGTTCGTTGTGGTTGGCTCATCAATCAAATTTTACAGTTCATGGGATCGCTATTTTAAAGCCGTGTTTGGATGTCGAGAGAGTCTCCTCTGAGCCTGGGGCAAGTACAGACGCATCGCCCAGGCGTTCAGCCAGAAAATCAACAAACACGCGGATCTTCGGCGGCAGGTGGGTTTGCGGCAGCCAGATTGCCCAGGCCGTCTGGCCGAACGGGCCGACTGGTGTCCACTCGGGAAGCAGCGCAATCAGCCTGCCGTCGGCGATTTCGCGGTCGACGGCGTAGTTCCAGATCAGACCGATTCCCATGTCGGCGAGCAGCAGGTCGCGCACGACCTCGCTGTTATTGACCACGACATTGCTCGTTACGCGCACCTTCGCTTCTTCGTCGCCGCGCTGGAAACGCCATTCGTTGCCGAATTCGCGCAGGCCGTAATGCAGGCAGTTGTGGCCGGCGAGGTCGGCGGGGGTTTCGATTTTTTGGCTTTTTATCGCGTTGACCGTGGAACACAGCCGGTAGCGCACGGGCATCAGCGCCTTGGCGACGACCTGTTCGGGCGGCGTGCGGGTCAGGCGCAGGGCGACGTCGTAGCCTTCGTCGACGAGATCGACCATTCGGTCGAGCAGGGTCAGTTGCAGCTCTATTTCCGGGTAGCGGGCGAGAAATTCGGGGATCAGCGGCGCCAGACAGAGCTTGCCGAAAGTCACCGATGCCGTGACGCGCAGAGTCCCGCGCGGTGCCTCGACCAGACCGGCTGCGAGGCGGGCGCTTTCGTCGAGCAGTGCGACGCCCTGTGCCGCCCGCTCATAGAGCACGCGGCCGGCTTCAGTCAGCGACATCGCGCGCGTCGTGCGTTGGAGCAGGCGCAGGCCGAGCTGCTTTTCCAGCCGATTGATGCGCTTGCTGACAGCCGATTTGGTCAGGCCCATAGCCCGCGCCGCCGACGAAAAGCCTTGCGTATCAACGACCCGGACAAAAACGGCGAGGTCGGATAAATGATCGAGTGGGTTGATTGTTTCCATTGGGCAACAAACTGTTATGTGGTCGCTGGATTGTATCGATAAACGGCTGGTGAAATGATGAAGGCGTCGATTCAACCGGAGAAAACCATGCCCCTGATCAACGTCACCCTGGCCGGAGCCAGCCTCGCGCCAAGCACCATTCAGCACTTGCAGCAAGAAACGACGCGCCTGATGCAGACCATTCTGAACAAGGAGGCGGCGCTCACCGTGGTCAGCGTCACCCAGTTGCCGGCTGGTGCCTTCTCGGCCAACGGACTGGCCGTCGCCACCACAGCCAGCTTGCAGGCGATGATTACCGCCGGCACCAACAGCGCGGCCGAAAAGGCCGATTTCATTTTTGCCGCAAAATCCCTGTTGACCGTGGCAATCGGCCAAACTGCCGCGCCGATCTACGTCGCGCTGCACGAACTGCCGGCCGAAAGCTGGGGCTACGACGGGCAAACGCAGGCGGCGCGCAAGGCCGGGAAATTGATTGGAGAATCAGCATGAACGCCCGCACCCTGCGCCAGATCGCGGGCGTCCCGCCCAGCCTGTACGCTGGTGCCATGCTGGATGCCGCCAAAACCGCCGTCGTCTTCATCGACTACCAGAACGAATACCGCAACGGCACGCTGGCGCTGCCTGACGAGCCAGCTGCCAGCAACGCCGCTCGCCAGTTGCGCGCCTGGGCCGGCCAGGCGGGCATTACCGTCATCCACGTCCTGCATCGTGCGCCGGCCACCGCGCCGATCTTCGCCACGGATTCCGAAGGTGCCGCACCTATCACCGGGCTGGCGCCGGGCGAAGGCGAAGTTGTCATCCACAAACACCTGCCCTCGGCTTTCACCGGCACAGGCCTGCTCGACGAACTGCAAACGCGAGGCGTCGAAACGCTGATCATCGCCGGCTACATGACCCACAATTGCGTCGACTCAACCGCCCGCGACGCCTTTCATCGCGGCTACCGGGTCGGCGTCGTGGCCGACGCCAGCGCCACGCGCGACCTGCCAGCTCCGGATGGCCAGACGATTCCGGCGGCGACGGTACACGCTGGCGTGCTCGCCGGGTTGGGCGACCGAATTGCAGAGATCATCGACGTGGCGACGCTGGCGGCGATGAAAGTGGTCTGACGGCAGGCTGAAACCGGTTGGCCGTGGCTTCCACGGTCAACCGGGCTTGCTACGGAACGTAAAAAACGGCCAAAAATGAAATGTCGCCACACCCGTGCATGACGGGCGCCGGCAATCAGGCCCTGGCCCGGCCCCGTTTTGCCTTGGGCGCAGCCTCGCGCTGGGCGGAGAGGCGCTTGAGCAACTCGGCCGCCGGCTCGTCGGCCGGGTCTTGCGCCACCAGTTCGCCACGAAATGCCTTGGCGAGCAGTGCCGGCGTCAACTGGCCAACCTGTCGGCGGGCGGTGGCGAGACGGGCTTCGAGGCGGTCGGCGAAGGCGAACAGGATTTCGACGCGGCGGACGATTTCGGTTTGTTCTCTGGGGGGAGGAATGGCAATGCTGAGTTTGGTTATATCTCGGAGGTAAAGTGCGCTTACTGCAGTTGCTCCGGAAGCAACTTTCATTCGCTGCTGAGATTCAGGTGCGGAAATAAAGTGGAATAAGTATTTTGGTAAGGCTATGTACCCGTAACATGTTGAACGCCACCGATCCCCAAAGCGGCGCGTAGGAAATCGGCAGAGGACATATTCCGGTCGTATCGCTCGATCAGTCGTCGCCATCCCAGATAGTTACCCAGATAGCGAGTGGCCACG
>JAEUOG010000052.1 GCA_016790815.1 Dechloromonas sp. | reverse complement strand
CGTGACCACTCGCTATCTGGGTAACTATCTGGGATGGCGACGACTGATCGAGCGATACGACCGGAATATGTCCTCTGCCGATTTCCTACGCGCCGCTTTGGGGATCGGTGGCGTTCAACATGTTACGGGTACATAGCCAATAAAAAAGGCAGCCTAGGCTGCCTTTTTTTGGCTCCGGCATTCCGGAATCAGTGAATGCTTTTCCGCATGCGCTGGATTGCTTGCAGCTGGGCAACGGCTTGCGCCAGCTCCGCTTCGGCAGCGGCGTAATCCATTTCAGCATTCCGATTGGCGAGTGCTTCTTCGGCGCGCTTCTTGGCTTCCAGTGCCTTGGCTTCGTCCAGATCGTGCGCACGAATCGCAGTATCAGCCAACACGGTAATCATGTCGGGCTGAACTTCCAGCATGCCACCGGATACATACACCAATTCAAACTCGCTCTGGTTAGGCACCTTCAAACGAATGGTACCGGGCTTGATGCGAGTCAGAAGCGGCGTGTGACGCGGAAGAATGCCGAGTTCCCCGGCTTCGCCAGGGAATACTGCGATTTCCACCAGGCCGGAGAAGATCGACTCCTCAGCACTGACGACATCACAATGAACAGTCATAGCCATTAACTAGCTCCTATACGGCGTTGCGTTATTACAGCGTCTTGGCCTTTTCGAGGACTTCCTCAATACCGCCAACCATGTAAAACGCCTGTTCCGGCAGGTGGTCATATTCACCGGCGCAGATACCCTTGAAGCCCTTGATCGTTTCCTTGAGGGGAACGAACTTGCCCGGCGAGCCGGTGAAGACTTCAGCTACGTGGAACGGCTGTGACAGGAAGCGCTGAATCTTACGAGCACGGGAAACAGCGAGCTTGTCTTCAGGAGACAGTTCATCCATACCCAGAATAGCGATGATGTCGCGCAGTTCCTTGTAGCGCTGCAGATTCATCTGCACGGCACGTGCAACAGCGTAATGTTCTTCGCCAACGACCTGCGGATCAAGCTGACGCGATGTGGAATCGAGCGGATCGACAGCCGGGTAGATACCCAGGGAGGCGATGTCACGCGACAACACAACGGTGGAGTCCAAGTGCAGGAAGGTGGTAGCCGGGGACGGGTCGGTCAAGTCATCGGCAGGCACGTAAACGGCCTGGATGGACGTAATCGAGCCAACCTTGGTGGAGGTGATACGCTCTTGCAGGCGGCCCATTTCTTCAGCCAGCGTCGGCTGGTAGCCCACAGCGGAAGGCATACGGCCGAGCAGTGCGGAAACTTCCGTACCAGCCAGGGTGTAGCGGTAGATGTTATCAACGAAGAACAAAATGTCGCGGCCATCATCACGGAAACGCTCGGCCATGGTCAGGCCGGTCAGCGCAACGCGCAGACGGTTGCCCGGCGGCTCGTTCATCTGACCGAATACCATCGCGACCTTGTCGAGAACGTTGGAGTCCTTCATTTCGTGATAGAAGTCGTTACCTTCGCGGGTGCGCTCACCAACACCGGCAAACACGGACAGTCCAGAGTGTTGCTTGGCGATGTTGTTGATCAACTCCATCATGTTGACGGTCTTTCCGACGCCGGCGCCACCGAACAGACCAACCTTGCCGCCCTTGGCGAACGGGCAGATCAGGTCGATAACCTTGATGCCGGTTTCGAGCAAATCGACGGAGGAAGACAGCTCGTCGAACTTCGGAGCAGGTTGATGAATAACGCGCAGCTCGTTGGAATCGATCGGACCAGCTTCGTCGATCGGGCGACCGAGAACGTCCATGATGCGACCGAGGGTGCCCATACCGACTGGTACAGCGATGCCGGCACCGGTGTTGTTTACCTTCATACCGCGACGGAGACCGTCGGAAGAACCCATGGCGATGGTGCGAACCACGCCATCACCAAGTTGTTGTTGCACTTCGAAGGTCAGGCCGTCTTCTGCCATGCCGTTTGCTTCGGAAGCATCCAGCTTGAGGGCGTCGTAGACCTTCGGCATCTGATCGCGCGGGAAGTGGATGTCCACCACGGCGCCGATGCACTGAACGATTGAACCTTGACTCATATTCAAATCCCCAAAAATAAAAATCTACGCGTCACACCGCGGCGGCGCCGCTGACGATTTCCGAAAGTTCCTTGGTAATCGCAGCCTGACGGGCCTTGTTGTAAACCAGCTTCAAGTCGCCGATAACGGTCTTGGCGTTGTCCGAGGCAGACTTCATGGCAACCATCCGAGCAGATTGCTCAGAGGCCATGTTTTCCGCAACGGCCTGATAAATCAATGCTTCGACATAACGGATCAGCAGATCGTCGATGACTGCCTTGGCATCCGGTTCGTATACATAATCCCACTTGGTCTTGGCGGAGCCAATGGTGCCGCTGGAAAGTGGAAGTAATTGTTCGAATACCGGCTCCTGCTTCATCGTATTGATGAAGCGTGTATAACCAATGTACAGCGCATCAATCTCACCGTTCATGTAGGCATCAAGCTGAACCTTGACCGGCCCGATGAGCTTTTCCAAGTGGGGCGTATCGCCCAACCCGGTCACCTGCGAGACGACTTTGGCGCCGGCACGCTGCATGAAGCCGAGACCTTTGTTGCCGATGCAAGTAGCCTGGAGTCTCTTGCCCGTGGACTCGAATTCCTTCATCTTCGTGATGGCCAGACGAAGAAGGTTCGAGTTCAGACCGCCGCAGAGACCCTTGTCTGACGTAATCAGAATCATGCCGATGGCGGCTTGTTCCCGATTCACGAGGAAAGGATGGCGGTATTCGGTCAGAGCATGAGACAGGTTGCCCGCAACGCGCCGGATCTTCTCGCCATAGGGGCGGGCAGCCCGCATCCGGTCCTGCGCCTTACGCATTTTGGATGCGGCCACCATTTCCATGGCCTTGGTGATCTTGCGCGTATTTTCGACGCTCTTGATCTTGTTGCGAATTTCCTTGCCGCTAGGCATGGCGTTCTCCTAGATCAGACCCAGCTGCTCTTGAAAGCGACGATGCCGGCGGCAAGTTGCTTCTCGGAATCGGCACTCAGGTCAGCCGTCGTCTCCATGGTATTCATGAGGGCGGCGCAATTGGACTTGAGGTAACCGATCATGGCCTTTTCACATTCCAGAGCACGCTTGACTTCGACATCATCGAAGTAGCCTTTGTCTGCCGCGTACAGCGTGACAGCCATTTCGGAAATGCTCATCGGCGAATACTGAGCCTGCTTCATCAGCTCGGTCACCAGACGGCCGCGTTCCAGCTGCTTGCGGGTTGCTTCGTCCAGATCGGAAGCAAATTGGGCAAAGGCTGCAAGTTCGCGGTACTGAGCGAGGGCCAGACGAACACCGCCGCCGAGCTTCTTGATCAGTTTGGTCTGAGCTGCACCGCCGACGCGGGACACAGAGATACCGGCATTGATAGCAGGACGGATACCGGCGTTGAACAAGTCGGTTTCCAGGAAGATCTGACCGTCGGTAATGGAAATCACGTTGGTCGGAACGAAAGCAGAAACGTCACCTGCTTGCGTTTCGATCACCGGCAGAGCGGTCAGAGAACCCGTCTTGCCCTTGATTTCGCCGTTGGAGACTTTATCGACCCACTCTTCCGAAACGCGAGCGGCTCGTTCGAGCAAGCGGGAGTGGAGATAGAACACGTCGCCCGGATAAGCTTCACGGCCCGGCGGACGGCGCAGCAGAAGCGAAACCTGGCGGTAACCCCAGGCCTGCTTCGTCAAGTCGTCATAAACGATCAATGCATCTTCGCCGATGTCTCGGAAGTATTCACCCATCGTACAACCCGCGTACGGTGCGAGATACTGTAGAGCGGCAGATTCGGAAGCTGGGGCGGCAACGACGATGGTGTTTGCCATCGCGCCGTGTTCTTCGAGCTTGCGAACGACGTTGGCGATAGTCGAAGCTTTTTGGCCGATAGCAACATAAACGCAGAAGAGACCTTTGTCTTTCTGGTTGATGATGGCGTCAACAGCGACGGCGGTCTTGCCGGTCTGACGGTCGCCAATGATCAGCTCGCGCTGGCCACGGCCAACCGGCACCATGGAGTCAACGCACTTCAGACCGGTCTGTACAGGCTGGGAAACCGATTTACGCCAAATAACGCCCGGCGCAACCTTTTCCAGTTTGTCGGTCTTTTTGGCATTGATCGGACCCTTGCCGTCGATCGGCTGGCCAAGAGAGTTGACCACGCGACCGAGCAATTCGTGGCCGACGGGTACTTCCAGAATGCGACCGGTGGTCTTGACCACGTCGCCTTCGGAAATGTGTTCATATGAACCAAGAACCACGGCACCGACGGAATCACGCTCGAGGTTGAGCGCCATGCCAAAGGTGTTGCCGGGGAATTCCAGCATCTCGCCCTGCATAACGTCCTGCAGGCCGTGCACGCGGCAGATACCGTCGGTGACGGATACCACGGTGCCCTGCGTGCGCACTTCCGATGCGCCTTGCAGGTTCTGGATCTTGCTCTTGATCAGTTCAGAAATTTCGGAAGGATTCAACTGCATGAAATTCTCCTAGTTGTTCAGCGCCGTAGCCATGGCGTCGAGCTTGCCGCGGACTGAAGCATCCAGCATCTGGTCGCCAACGATTACCTTGATGCCACCAATCAGGGTCGGATCAACCGACACCGACGACTCAAGCTTAGTCTTGAAGACCGCTTCGAGTTGAGGTACCAGTGCTTTCACCTGATTGTCATCGATCGGGAAGGCCGAAAAGATTTCGGCTTGCTTGGTGCCTTCTTCCGCGCGCTTGTAGCTTTCGTACAAGGTGGCGATTTCCGGCAACAGCCCCAGACGGTCGTTGTTGGACAGCAGCTGGATGAAGTTCGCCAGCTCCGCATCTACCGCCGTACCGCAGGCAGACCGGAAGAGGTCGACCAGTTGCGGGGCCGCCACATTGGGATCGCCGATAGCCGCGTGGACTTCGGGACTGGCAGCCACCTGGGCGAGCGTTGCTGCTTGCTCGGCCCACTTGGCCAGATTGCCGCTTTCTTTGGCTGCCCGGAACAGGGCTTCAGCGTAAGGACGGGCGATAGTGACGGATTCAGCCATTGCTTACAGGTCCTGTTTCAGGGCGACCAGCATTTCGGCATGCGCGGACGCGTTGATTTCCTTGCGCAGGATCTTCTCAGCACCAGCAACCGCCAGTTCGGCGACACGCTCACGCAATTCCTGCTTGGCGCGTTCGACTTCCTGATCGATTTCCGCTTTGGCACCGGCGACGACCTTGTCGGCCTCGACCTTGGCAGTGCCCTTGGCTTCTTCGACGATCTGTTGCGCACGCTTTTCGGCTTGAGCGATGAGTTCCGAGGACTTCTCCTTGGCTTCCCGCAACGCGTCGGCAGAACGCTTGGCAGCGAGCTCTTGCTCGTGCTTGCCACGTTCGGCCGCAGCCAGGCCATCAGCGATCTGTGCTTGACGATCTGCCATCGCTTTTTGTAGCGGTGGCCAGACGTACTTCATCGTGATCCAGATGAAGAGAGCAAACCAGATTGCCTGGCCAATCAGTGTAGCGTTGATATTCACGCTAACCTCCTGGTAATAAGGGTTACAGGGGCGCGGTTAATTACTTCAGCAGAGCCAGGAACGGGTTTGCGAAGAGCAGGAACAGAGCGATACCGACACCGATCATGGTCACGGCGTCGAGCAGACCGGCGACGATGAACATCTTGACCTGCAGCGTGGGGATCATTTCCGGCTGGCGAGCAGCACCTTCCAGGAAGCGGCCACCCAGGATACCAAAGCCAATAGCGGTACCCAGAGCGCCGGCGCCGATCAGGATGGCTACAGCGATAGCGGTGTTGGAGAGGACGGTTGCGAGTTCCATGTTTACTCCTCAGTAAGGTAGGTTTGTTGCGGGGTTAAAGTTAAAAACTACTGAAAAACTGCTACTACGACTTAGTGCGACTCTGCGGCCATCGACATGTACACGATGGTGAGCATCATGAACACGAAGGCTTGCAGGGTAATGATCAAGATGTGGAACAGTTCCCAAGGCAAGGCCAAGGGTAGCTGGTAGATACCGAGCAGGGCGATCAGGATGAAGACCATTTCACCGGCGTACATGTTGCCGAAGAGTCGCAGGGACAGCGAGATCGGCCGGGCGATTTCTTCGACGATACGGAAAAGGAGGTTGATCGGGGCGAGCTTCAGGCCAAACGGGACTGCGAAGACTTCATGCATGAAGTGACCGAAGCCTTTTGTCTTCAGACCCAAGACGATCGAGATGGCGAAAACGGTCAGCGACATCGCAAAGGTCAGGTTGGGGTCCGTGGTCGGTACGAACTTGAAGGGCAGATGGTGATTGCCGGTGGCAGCTTGAAGCGCTGTGGGCAGGAAGTCGACCGGAATCAAGTCCATGGCGTTCATGACGAACACCCAGACAAAAATGGTAATGGCCAGCGGGGTAACCAGAGCGCTCTTGCCGTGGAAGGTATCGCGAACTTGCTGATCGACCAAGCCGACAACCATTTCGACGAAATTCTGGCCACCAGAAGGAACGCCAGCAGTGGCTCTGCTGGCCATTAGGGCCATGAAGCCGAAAACAACCAAACCCAGAATGCCGGAAACCAGCAGGGTGTCGAGGTGGAAAGTCCAGAAACCGGTACAGACGCCATCTACCTTGGCGCTGTCTGCACAGACAGCCAAATTGGTAAGGTGGTGTTCAATATAACCTGTGGTGGTCAGTGTGCCGCCGTCTGCGCTCATGTTTTCTCCAGTCTGTCTAGCGTTGCTTCAGCAACGCCATCCAGTAGATGACGAAGGTTGATGCGTATCCAAGAAAAAGCGGCAACACCGCCACATCCTTGTACCCTAAAAACACTAGCGCAAAGCCGACGAGAGTGAGTAGAAACTTGAACCCCTCTCCCGCGGCTTGCGCCTGATATGCCTTGACCGGGTCAGCCCCCAAGTTCAATCGCATTGCTCTCAGGACGTATCCGAGATTGGCGATGAGCCCGATTGATCCCCCGATCAGAACCGAGACTGCCGCATTGACGCTGACAAACAGGCCTGCTGCTATGGCCAGGATGATTGTCAGTGCCGCCTGACGGCTGAGTATCCAGCTTACCTGCGGGTGCAAGACATGCCTCGATCAATAACCGTGCGAGTGTAACCGAGTCTTATAGAGGAGTCAATTTCCGCGGTACAAAAATTGAGGGTTTTCCCGCAGTTGTTGGTGGTTGTGAATAGTGACATCGGTTACGGATTGAGGCGTGAAATGAGGCTGTCCAGCTGGTCAAGGCTCGAAAATTCGATAGTCACCTTGCCTGCACCTTTCTTGTTTGAGCGAATGGCGACGTTGGCACCAAGGCCGTCTGACAAGCGTTCCTGCAGACTCAGAAGGTCACGGTCGATGGCCTTCTCCGGTGCATGTTTCGGCGGATTCAATAGTTGTTGGACCAAACGTTCTGTTTCGCGGACCGAAAGTCCCTTTTGCACTATTCGCTGGGCGACGCCAACCTGCTGGCCTGTCGATATGGGCAGCAGCGCGCGGGCGTGGCCCATGTCAATCTGGCCGGCCATCAGCATTTCCTGAACGGGTGCGGTCAACTGCAACAAACGAAGCAAATTTGAAGCCGCTGGGCGGGAGCGGCCAACCGCATCGGCGGCTTGTTGGTGGGTCAGGCCGAATTCGTCGATCAGGCGCTGCAGACCCTGGGCCTCTTCGAGCGGATTGAGGTTCTCTCGCTGGATGTTCTCGATGAGCGCCATGGCCAGCGCCTGCTCGTCGGGGATGCTGCGAACCAGTACCGGCAGTTCGCTGAGGCCAGCCAGTTGAGACGCGCGCCAGCGGCGCTCGCCGGCGACTATTTCATATCGCTCAGCGCCAGGGGTGGTTTCGACCGCGCGAACGAGGATGGGCTGCATAACGCCCTGCGATTTGATCGAGGCTGCGAGTTCGGCCAGCGAATCCTGGTCCATATGGGTGCGCGGTTGGTACTTCCCTGGGCGCAGTCGTTCGATCGGCAGGTTGCGCAGTTCGTCTTCGGGTTTGGCATCGCTGCCGGAAAGCAGGGCATCGAGGCCGCGGCCGAGTCCTTTCATCTTGATCATTGGGCGACCCTTTCGAGAATTTCCTGAGCGAGGGCGCTGTACGCTTGCGCACCCTTCGAGTTTTTGTCAAAAGCGATGACTGGCTTGCCATAGGACGGTGCTTCGGCCAGGCGGACATTGCGTGGCACGATGGTTTTGTACACTTTGTTGCCGAAGTGGCTCTCGAGTTCGCTCGATACTTGTTGGGTCAGCGTGCTTTGGCCGTTGTACATGGTGCGCAGCAAGCCTTCGATTTCGAGGCGCGAATTGAGGTGGTGACGTACCTTGCGGAGGGTTTCGACGAGATCGGACAGGCCTTCCAGGGCATAGTATTCGCACTGCATGGGAATCAGGACCGAATCGGCGGCGACGAGGGCGTTCACGGTGAGCATGTTGAGCGCCGGAGGGCAGTCGATGAGCACGAAATCGTATTCAGCGTGGTTTTGCTGCAGAGCTTGTTTCAGACGGTATTCGCGTTGATCGAGTTCGATCAGCTCAACTTCGGCGCCAGCCAGTTCTCGATTGGCGGGAAGGACGTCGAAACCGAATTCGGTCTTGAAGCAGACTTCGACCAGCGTTGCCGAGCCGATCAGCAGCTGATAAACAGTCGGCAGCGCTTCTTTCTTGGTGATGCCGGCGCCGGTGGTGGCATTGCCTTGCGGGTCCATGTCGATGAGCAGGACGCGCTTGCCTTCTGCTGCCAGCGACGCCGCCAGATTGACCGCGGTGGTCGTTTTGCCGACGCCGCCTTTCTGGTTGGTTATGGCGAGTACTTTCATGACCCGGCTTTCAAGATAATCAAATGTCGTTCGGCATCCAGCCCCGGTACGGTCAGCGGGATGATCGCTTCCACGCTGATGTCGGCGGGCAGGGCCTTGAGTTCGTCGTCCGGGCGCACGCCCTTCATGGCCAGCCAGCGACCGTTCGGGGCCAGCAGGTGACGGGTCAGGCTGATGAACAGGCCGATTTCGGCAAAGGCGCGCGAGCTGATCTGGGTGTATTGGCCGTGCATTTCCTCGACCCGGGCGTGGTGCACCGTAACATTCTTCAGTCCCAGTTCGATGACAGCCTGCTGCAGGAAGGTGGTTTTCTTTTGCACGGTGTCGACCATGCTGACCGAGAGTTCCGGTTTGGCAATGGCCAGCGGAATGCCGGGCAGGCCGCCGCCGCTGCCGACGTCGAGCAGTGGGCCGGGGCCGATATGCGGCAGGATGGCCAGCGAGTCGAGCAGATGGTGCGAGATGGCCTGGGCCGGGTCGCGCAGTGCGGTCAGGTTGTAGGTCTTGTTCCACTTGAGCAGCAGGTCTCGGAAGGCGAGCAGCTTGCCCTGCGTTTCTTCGGGCAGGGCGATACCCAGCTCGGCGAGGCCGGAGGACAGTGAGTGCTGGCTCATGCGGCTTGCGACAGATTGTGGCGCTTGAGGTGGATCAGCAGCAGCGAAATGGCGGCCGGCGTTATGCCCTGGATACGCGAAGCCTGGCCGATGGTCTGCGGCTTGTGCTGCGTGAGCTTCTGCTTGACCTCGTTGGACAGGCCGGCCACCGTTCCGTAATCGAGGCCGGCTGGCAGCAGCGTGTTTTCGAAATTGGCCGCCTTGGCGACTTCCTCGGCCTGGCGGTCGATGTAGCCCTGGTACTTGGCGGAGATCTCGAGCTGCTCAATGACCGCCGGGTCCATTTCGATTTTGGCCGAATTTTCAGGTTGACCGTGGGAGTCGCCTTTGCCGCCCGTTGCTGGAACTGGCAGGGTGATCAGCGCGGCGTAGGAGACTTCCGGCCGGCGCAGCAGTTCGAACAGGTTGTATTCGTGCTCGATCGGCTTGCCCAGCACGCGGATGCAGTCGTTGGCGGCGACAATCTTCGGGTTGATCCAGGTTGATTTCAGGCGCTCCTGCTCGGCGGCGATGGCATCGCGCTTCTGGCAGAAGGCAGCCCAGCGCGCGTCATCGACCAGGCCCAATTCGCGGCCTTTCACGGTCAGGCGCAGGTCGGCGTTGTCTTCGCGCAGGCTCAGGCGGTATTCGGCGCGGCTGGTGAACATCCGGTAGGGGTCGGAAACGCCGCGCGTGATCAAGTCGTCGACCAGCACGCCGAGGTAGGCTTCGTTGCGCTTTGGATACCAGCCGGCTTCGCCGCGCACGTAGCGGACGGCGTTGACGCCGGCGAGCAGGCCTTGCGCGGCGGCTTCTTCGTAGCCGGTAGTGCCGTTGATCTGGCCGGCGAAGAACAGGCCGTTGATGGCCTTTGATTCCAGCGTGTCCTTGAGGCCGCGCGGATCGTAGAAATCGTATTCGATGGCGTAGCCGGGACGCAGGATATGGACGTTCTCCATGCCGCGGATCGAGCGGACCAGCGCCAACTGGATGTCGAAGGGCAGGCTGGTGGAGACGCCGTTCGGGTAGATCTCGTGCGTCGTCAGGCCTTCCGGCTCAAGGAAGATGTTGTGCTTGTCCTTGTCGGAGAAGCGGTGGATCTTGTCCTCGATCGACGGGCAGTAGCGCGGCCCGACACCCTCGATGACGCCGGTGTACATCGGCGAACGATCCAGCCCGCTGCGGATGATGTCGTGCGTGCGCTCGTTGGTTTCGGTGATCCAGCACGGCAACTGTTTCGGGTGCCGGGCGGCGTTGCCGAGGAAGGAGAAGACCGGCAGCGGATCATCCGAGTGCTGCTCTTCCATCACCGAGAAATCGATGGTCTTGCCGTCGAGGCGCGGCGGCGTGCCGGTCTTCAGGCGACCTTGCGGCAGGTTCAACTCTTTCAGGCGAGCGGCCAGCGAGTTCGACGGTGGGTCGCCCATGCGGCCGCCGGTGTAGTTTTCAAGCCCGACGTGGATTTTGCCGTTGAGGAAGGTTCCTGCGGTCAACACCACAGAACCGGCCAAAAAGCGGATGCCCAGTTGCGTCACGGCGCCAGCGACGCGGTCGCCCTCGACGATCAGGTCATCGCAGGCTTCGGCGAAAATGGTCAAATTGGGCTGATTTTCCAGTCGACCGCGGATGGCCTGTTTGTACAGCACGCGGTCGGCCTGGGCGCGGGTGGCGCGCACGGCGGGGCCTTTCGAGGCGTTGAGGATGCGGAACTGGATGCCGGCTTCGTCGGTCGCTGCCGCCATCGCCCCGCCCAGCGCATCGACCTCGCGCACCAGGTGGCCCTTGCCGATGCCGCCAATCGACGGGTTGCAACTCATCGCCCCGAGCGTGTCGAGGTTGTGCGTCACCAGCAGCGTATTCGCCCCCGCCCGGGCTGCGGCAAGCGCGGCCTCGGTGCCGGCGTGACCGCCGCCGACGACGATGACATCGAAACGGGTGGGATAGAGCATGGGAACGAGTTTGTTGCAGCGCAGTATCGGACCGCGAATTTTACGTCATGTAGCTGAAAATTCACAGTTTCCGGGAACCCAGCTTCCTCGGGAGGGGGCAGGAAATCGATGCCAATCCCCGTTTCAGGATTGTTTTCAACCCCCCGCTGGGGCGACGAGTTTTTCCCGAGCCGGAACGGCCTTGCACCAGGCGATGAATTCCGGAACCGGCAGGGCTGGAGAAAACAGGTAACCCTGGGCAAGCCGACAGCCGAGACGTTCCAGTTCGTCGCGGGTCTCGATTGTCTCCACACCTTCCGCAATGATGCTCATGCCCAGCTTGCTGGTGAGCTGGATGACGGCGGCGATGATTTCGCAGGCCTTGTCGGAATCGACGACCTGGCGCACGAAAACCTGATCAATTTTCACCTCCTGGACGGGCAGGCGCTGGAGGTAGCCCATGCCGGCGTAGCCCGTGCCGAAATCGTCGATCGACAGGCGCAGGCCCAGCTTGCGTAGTCGGTTCAGCACATCCAAGACCTGCCAGCTCTCCTCGATCATCATCGTCTCCGTGATTTCGAGCATGAACTGCTGTGGCGCGATATCCCAGGTGGCGAGTGCCTGGCCGATAATGTCCGGGAGTTCGACATCAAGGAGGTCGTTGGCAGACAGATTGAGTGACAGGGTGATGTTGATGCCGCTATCGAGCAGTTGCTTCTGGATTTGTGGCGCTTGATGCAGCAACCAGCGATTGAACGACCGGCGCTGCCCCAGACGGTCGATCGCTTCGAGTATGCGTGGCGGAGCCACCCATTCGCCGTTGTCACGCTGCCAGCGCAGCAAGGCCTCGGCGCCAACGCAGCGACCGGAGGTCAGATCGACTTGTGGCTGAAGGAATAGCTTCAGCCCACTTTGTTCGTTGAGCGCCAGGTGCAGCTCATCAAGCAATCTGCGCTCGTCGTCCCCCTCGGTTTCCATGGCGGGCAGATAGCAACGAATGTCGGGCCCGTCCTGTTCGGCAAACATGCGAGCAATTCTTGCCGACTGAACGAGAAATAACGAGTCTTCACCATCGTCTGGCCACATCGCTGCGCCCAGCGCCAAGCGAGGCATGCGGCTAAGAATTCCGGGGCGCCCGGCGAGGGCGGTCAGGTTGTCGCGCAGGCGGATCATCGCCAGTGTAGTGGCGGCACTACTGATAAGATTGGGTTGCGCAATCAGCCATTCCTTCAGGCTGACCGAGTAGACGCGATCCTGCGGACGCAGCGATGCCTGAATTTCCTGGGTGGCGAGGATGCGCAGCCTGTTGATGACATCGCTGGACTGCCGCATGAGTTGAGGGTCCGCTACAACAGCAAGCGAAATGATGCCGATCTGGCGATCAGACTGATTTTCCCGGATGATTCCGGGCAGTTCGGCCAGAGCGCTGGCAATCAGCGGTAGCCGGGTGGTCGGATCGATGCGATCACTTTCGCGAATGGTGAACGCGCGGTCGCTCATTTCAGCTCAGATAGAATTCGGACGGATCGATGCCGTACGCATTGGCGGGCAAGGCCTGGATGATCCGGTAGGGTTCACCGGTTGGTGTTGGCGGATCCATCATCATGTCGAGCGTGATCGGATGGCGTTCAATGCTCTTGTCGGGGCCGAGAAGAATCAACAGGCGCGGTTTGAGCCGACGTACCTGATTCTGCTGAATGACAACGCCCACCTCGCCGGTGTTGAGTTCGACCAGGCTACCGATCGGGTACAGGCCTATGCACTGGATGAACTGATCGATAACCGCTTCGCGAAATTTGGTGCCGCGCATCCGGATCAGCGCTTCAAGCGCCTTTTGCGATGAAACGGCCAGGCCGTAAGCGCGGTCGCGAGTCATGGCGCAATAGCTATCGACGATACCTGCCAACTCGCCATGAAACGATATGCGTTCACCTTTCAATCGGCGCGGATAGCCGCTGCCATCGGCGCGTTCGTGATGGCTGGCCACGATTTCAAGAACGCGGGTGGTGAACACGGGCTGACCGAGCAGCATTTCCAGCGAGCTGGCAACGTGCGACTGTACCAGCCTGTATTCCTCGTCGCTCAAATTCCCCGGCTTGCTGAGGATTTCGGTCGGGATGTCGATCTTGCCGATGTCCTGCATCAGGCCGGCAACACCGACCTCCTCCACAGCCTTCGGCGCGAGTCCGAGAAAGCGGGCGAAAACCATGAGATGGACCGAAACGTCGAGCGCATGGTCGTACGAGTATTGATCAGTCGAGCGCAGACGGGTCAGCCAGATCATCGCCTCAGGGTTGCGCTCGACGCTACGCGCCATTTCGGCCACCTGGGAGCCAATCTCGTTCAGTGAGACGGTTTCGGCGCAGGCAAGGGCCTCGCGAATCGATTTCAGGGTGCGTTTGACATCGTCGATGATGGGAGCCGAGTAAAGCAGTTCGACTTCCAGGCGGCTCTGCTGGTCTGCCGGGTTGAGATCGGGGGCGTAGCGGAAGCGCCGAACGACGGGCTCAGTGCGAAGGTGTCGGCAGATCGCGGCGAAGTCGTTCGGCTGCGCGTCGTTTACCTGATGAAAAACCGGTGATGCACCCGACAAGCGCGGGGCGTCCTTGCCATGGTCGCGGGCAGCATATGCGTCACCGAGCGAGCGGCTGCGGTCGACCGTAACCTGGCGGCAAAACTGCTGCAGGGTAGCGATCTGACCTTCATTTTCGATGAGCAGTCCCTGCATGAGGAAGGGCGTTTCAATCCACGGACGATCCAGATCGCTGACAAACATGCCGATCTGGAGATCAAGGGTGAGGACAGTGACTTTATGCAAAATTGGGGCAAGTGCGAAGATGGCCGAACGAGTGACGACGATACCATGGCCGCAACCCGCGGGTGGCGGATCGGCATCAATTAATCGCGCCAACGGTACCCCGCCTATTCTGCAATTCGCTGCAGCCTTGCCCCGCCTTTAGAACTCAAGTAAGTTTGCGAAATGAGCACAAGCCAAAGCAAAGGGCCAAGCCCGCTCGACAACGACGAGATGCTGCTGGTTCTGCAGCAGTCACTGTCCAAGAAACGGGTGCTGATTGTCGACCGGCATTCCCCGGCCCGTGATTCCCTTCGCCTGATGCTCGGCGCGCTTGGCGTGACCCTCGTGCATGGGGCCGGCAATTCGGCCGAAGTCATTCGTCAGGTCAAGGCCAACCGGTTTGACATCGTGCTCTCCGATTTTGTCCTCGACGACGGCCGGGACGGCCAGCAGTTGCTTGAAGAACTCCGCCATGCCCACCTCATCCCGTTGTCGACGGTCTACATGATCATCACCAGCGAGCGCGGCTACACCAACGTTGTGTCGCTGGCGGAGCTGGCGCCGGACGATTACCTGATCAAGCCGTTTACCGCTGACCAGTTGCAGGCCAGACTGATCAGGTCTATCTATAAGAAGCACGTGCTGCGCAAGATCTATGAGCAGATCGAGCGTGGCGCACTGCAGGAAGCCATCGTCGCCTGCGACCGTGTGATCCAGCAGCAGCCGCAGTTTGTTTACGATGCCCTGCGTTTCAAGGGCGATCTGCTGCATACGCTGGGCCGGACGCACGAGGCCGAGGAGGTTTTCCGGCGCGTGCTCGAAGGGCGCGTCGTGCCATGGGCCAAGATGGGCCTGGCGACGGCGCTGCGCGACCGTGGCGCGCTCGACGAGGCCGAGCAGTTGGCCGAACAGGTCACGCATGAGGCACCGGATTACCTGTCGGCCTACGATTTCCTCGCCTCGGTGCATGAAGCCCAGGGCAAGCTGGAGGCGGCCCAACAGACCTTGCAGCGGGCGGCTGATGCCTCGCCGCACAACACGGTGCGGCAGCGCCTGGTCGGCGATGTGGCGGCGCGCAACAATGATCTGCTGGCGGCTGAGAAGGCCTACGGCAAGGTTATCGAGCGCAGCAAGGGATCAAGCTTGCGGACGGTGGATGATTTTGCCAACCTGTCGCGTGTTCTCGTCGATCGTGGTGACGTGGCAGCGTCGCGCAAGATTGCTGCGGAAATGAAGCGTGAATGGCGCGGCGACAAGCAGGCAGAACTCGCCGCTCTGGTGACCGAAAGCCTGTGCCTGAGCAGCGAAGGTGGGGCCGAGAAAGCCCAGCATCTGGTCGATCAGGCGCTGTCCTTGCAAAAAACAATCAGCGACGAAGCGGCCGAGAAAGGCAAGCACGTATCGCAGCGCTTGGCCGTTGATCTGGCTCACGCCTGCTACGCCACTGGCAAGGAAGTTGAGGCGACGAAGATCATGCGCCAAGTGGCTGCCGAAAACCACGAGGACAAGAACCTCATCGAACACATCACCAGCGTCTTTGCCAAAACCGGCCAGCCCGATGCCGGCAAATTGCTGCTTGACCAGGTGGGCAAGGAGATCGTCGAGCTCAACAACCGGGGCGTCCTGGCTGCACGCGGCGGCGATCTGGAAGGCGCCGTTCAGTTGCTGATCCAGGCAGTCGAACAAGTACCCAATCTGCAATTTCTGGTCAATGCGGCCAAGGCCATTTTCGCCTTGATGGACAAGAAGGGCTGGGATGAAGCGCTTGCCGCCAAGGCGGTCGACTACCTGCAGCGTGCCCAGCGCAAAGACCGAAAAAGCGCCAAGGTGGCTTCGGCTCGTGAGCTCTATGTCACGGTCGCCAAGAAATACGGTATTGCCACCGACAACACGTGAACCTTGCAACTGCAGGGCTGCAACATTTTGAAACCATTTAGTTGGCTCGTTGGCGCATCCTTTCTCGTGTTGGCGCGTTGATTACTCACTAGCCCGCCTTGTCGTGCGGGCAGCGCTTTTCCCTCGGGAGTCCACGAATGTTGCAATCGATGCATAAATTTCTGCTCGCACTGACCATGGCAGTTGCCCTGCCCGCCATGGCGCTGAGCGATCCGCCTGCCCGCGTCGGGCGTCTGGCACATCTTGAAAATCAGGTCGATTTTCGGGTTGACCGTAGCGATCAGGGCGGACCGGCCACGCTCAACTGGCCGATCAGCAGCGGTGCGGTGCTGGAAACCGGGCAACGCGGCCGGGCCGAGGTGTGGATCGGTTCCACCGCCTATCGCCTTGCCGACGACAGTCAGGTGGAGTTCTCCGTTGTCGACGACACGCGTGTCGATGTCCGCCTGAGCGGCGGCAGTCTCGCTGTCAGCATTCTTGATCGCGACCAGGTGGACGACGTGATCATTGCCACGCCGGATGGCAATGTCCGCTTTCTGACGCCGGGGCGCTACCGAATCGATGTCTTCGCCGATCGCAGTTCTCTCAGCGTTCTGGCCGGCCGTGCCGTTCTGGATGACGGCAGGCGAGCGACGCCGGTTGCGGCCGGGCAGAAGCTCAGCCGCTGGAGCGACGGCAACGAACAACTGGGCGCCGACCGCACGAACGACGCCTTCGATCATTGGGTAGGCAGTCGGGAGAACCTGACCCTGGCCAGCCAGTCACGTCGCCACGTTTCGCCCCACATGACCGGCTATCAGGATCTCGACGCCTATGGTGACTGGCAGACTTTGCCTGAACACGGGTCCGTCTGGTATCCGCGTTCCGTGGCTGACGACTGGGCCCCATACCGCTACGGCCGCTGGGCCTGGGTGGCGCCTTGGGGCTGGACGTGGATCGATCAGGCGCCGTGGGGCTTTGCCCCCTTCCACTACGGGCGCTGGGCAATCATCCACGGGCGCTGGGGCTGGGTTCCGGGCCGCATCGTCGCTCGCCCGGTCTATGCACCGGCCCTCGTTGCGTGGATAGGCAACCCCGGCTGGAACGTGAGCTTCAGTTTCGGGGCCGCACCGGCTGTCGGCTGGTTTCCGCTCGCTCCGCGCGAAGTGTACGTTCCCGGTCATCGTCATAGCCACAACTATGTTCGCCAGATCAACGTAACCCACATCAGCAACGTGACGATCATTGACCGCGCGGTTCGCCATGGCGGTCACGAGCGCTTCGCCCATCACGGTTCGCAACGGGCAGTGACTGTGGTTCCGGCCAGCCTGGTTCGCGAAGGCCGCGCGATCTCGCCGCGCGAAATTCGTCATCACGACCGCCACGAACTGGGCCGTGCGCCCTTGGCTCGTCGCGCGCCGAATGCCGAATGGCTCGCCCCGGTGCAAGGTGCTGTCCGCCCGCACAATGAAGAAAGGCGCGATCCGAATCACCGGTCCCGCCGCGATGTCGATAGTCAAAGGCTGAATGCACAAGAGCGCGGTATGCCAGGCGTTGAACCGATGCCGCGCAATCCGGATCGCCCGGGATTCCGCCAGCCAATGCCGGAAGCGGCAAGCGGGCGGGATGCCGAAGGGCGACGTGACGGCCGGCGTGGTTTGCCTGACACTCAGCCGGGTGCCGAAAACCGGAGCCGCCCGCTTGATGCCTCGGCAACAAGCCTGCCGCCGCTTGGCGCGCCGACTCGCCCGGAAAGTCGCCAGCCAGCGCAGGATGTAGGACAGGCTCTGCCGTCCGAGGGCCGTCGTGGCGGCTTCCGTCGCCCGGTCGAAGGGCAAACGGATGCACAAGGCGCCCGGTCGCCAGTCGATGACTTACCGCCTGCGGTTCGTCGCGAAATGCCGCCACCTAACGTGGATGCGATGGAGACCCAGCGCCGCGAGAACACCCGCCGTGTGCCGGATCAGCGTTCTGACGGAGGAATCGGTGCTCGTCCGTCTGAGTCTGCTCCACCCCAGGTGCGTCGCGAAGTGCCAACACCCGAGATGCGAACCGAAGAACGTCAGCCTCGTCAGGTGCTGTTGCCGGAGGAAAGGGAGCAGCGCCGCGAAATGCGTGAAATGCGGCGCATGGAGCGTCAGGAGACCCCGTCGCCACGTGAGCGCGAAGTGCCGCAGGTCGTGCGCCAGCCGGCGACGCCCCAACCGGCTCCCGAAATCAGGACGTCGGCTCCGCCACCGGTGCGAGATATGCCTGCGCCCGTGATGCGAGCCGAGGAGCGTCAGCCACGTCCAATGATTCAGCCCCCGGAAAGGGAGCAGCGTCGCGAGATGCGTGAGATGCAGCGCATGGAGCGCCAGGAAAACCCGCAGCCGCGTGAGCGCGAAATACCGCAGATCATTCGCCAGCCGGAAACGCCGCGACCGGCGCCGGAGGTCCGCATTCCTGCTCCGCAGCCGGTACGTGAGATGCCCGCACCCCGCATCGAACCGCTGCGCCAGCCTGTTCAGGAGTTCCGTGCGCCGGCGCCGCAAACAGTCCCGCAGCCCCGTGTCGAGCCGCCACGGCAGCCCATGCCGGAAATCCGGGTACAGCCCCCGGCGCCTACTCCCATGCCAGTGCCGCAGCAGCGGGTTGAGCCACCGCGCCAGCCGATGTCGCAAGCAGGGGGGCAGCCCGAGCAACGCCGTCGCCACGGCGATGACGACGATCGTCGCGGGCGTTGAGAGCTATTCGGGCGTGATAAAGTCCGTTTTTTTGCGCGAAGCGGGTTTTCTGCCATGTTTTCTGGAATCGTCGCGGCGGTTGGCCGCATTACTGAATTGACCCCACGTGAAGTTGGTTACCGTCTGCATGTCGATGCGGGCTCGCTGAGTCTCGACGACGTCGCCCTTGGTGACTCGATTGCCCACAACGGGGTCTGCCTGACCGTCGTTGCCCGTGAGGGCAAGCAGTTCATGGTCGATGTTTCGCCAGAAACCCTGTCCTGCACCGTCGGTCTCGACGCTCCCGGCCCGGTCAATCTGGAAAAGGCCCTGCGCCTCAACGACGTGATCGGCGGCCATCTGGTCTCCGGCCACGTTGATGGTGTCGGTGAAGTGTTGCGTTTTGATGCGGTCGGCGACAACCGCCTGCTTGAAATCCGCGCCCCGAAGGCCATTGCCAAGTTCATCGCACGCAAGGGTTCGATCGTCGTCGACGGGACCAGCCTGACGACGAACGAGGTCACGGGCACCGATTTCACCATCAACCTGATCCCGCATACGCTGGAAAACACCACGCTGAATCGTCTGCAGCCTGGCAGCAAGGTCAATCTGGAGGTTGATCTGATCGCGCGCTACTGCGAGCGGCTGCTCAACGCCGAACGGGAGTAGGGGGCGGCATGTCCGTTCGCGGCCAGGCGATCGCGCTGTTGCTCATCGGTCTCCTTGGCGGCTGTGCCGCCTATGATGGGTTGGGCCTGCAACCGGGAACAGCCCGAATCGAGGAGATCGAGCGGGTCATGGGGCAGCCGGCCATGCGTTGGAACGAGGCGGATGGCGGTCAGACACTGGTTTATCCGCGTGGCCCGATGGGCTTTCACACTTTCTTCGTGCGCAGCGACGCCCTCGGCAATGTCCTGAGCCGGGAGAACGTACTCGACAGCCGGCACTTTTCCCGTATTCAGGCCGGCATGACGCCCGACGAGATCGTGCGCATCGTGGGGCCTTCGGTTTCCAAGTGGACCGTGTATTTCAAGGCGCGCGACGAACTGGTCTGGGAATGGCGCTATTGCGACGACTGGAACGAGCCGGCCCGTTTCAATGTGTTGTTCGACGCCACCAGAATGCGGGTGCGCTCGACACTGAGCTTGCCAGAACGCAACCTATCCGCCTTAGGCGGCGATGACCTGCGTGCCTGGTGCGGACACTGAAATTGCACCCTGCTGGAAAATCCAGCCTTGAAAATCCACCCCCCCGCCCCCATAATCCTGAGCATGGTTGTAATTCCGGCAATCTGGAGGCGTTCTGGACAGGGGTTCGATTCCCCTCACCTCCACCCAAGGGCATTTGTCTGAGTGCGTTTGGCTGGGGGTGTACTGGCTTCGACAGGGCGGGCAAAGGTGCGCAGGCAACTCGTCAGGCGATCGACGTTAATGAAGCAAATCCATAATTGCCAATGATGAGCAATTCGCTATCGCCGCCTAATAACGGCTAGCTGGGGCCGCTGAAGCCTTATTACCCAAGACAGCCGGCGGG